>CAVODA010000160.1:0-4296 GCA_963694265.1 Dehalococcoidia bacterium | reverse complement strand
CCTTCCGGACCACCACCATGTGGAAACTGCTCTTAGCCTTTGCCCTGGCCGGAGTGGCCCAAGGCGGGACCAGTGTGCACCGGATTCCCTATTGGATCGAGAGCGGATTTGACGCCCAGATTGTTTCGTTCTCCTTCGCGGGTGACGCCGGTGGCGCGGCGACCATGGCCTTGTTCGCCGGGTGGATGGCCGACCGAGTGCCCATCCGAATTATCGCCGTTGGATCGTTCTCCGGATTGGCGTTGGCTATGGGGTTCGCACTGATTGGGCGCAACGAATTCTTTCTCTTCGCCTCCGGCATCACCTTTGGGTTATCAGTGGGCGCGGGAATGATTGTCCACTCGTATATCTTTGCAGCCTACTTTGGTCGTGCCTTCTTGGGCAGCATCCGAGGTATAGTATTGCCGGTTATGTTAATCAGCGCCGGTCTGGGCGCACCGTTGGTGGGTTACATACATGACAGCACCGGGAACTACATTTCTTCCTGGTGGATGATTGTGTTCCTCAACCTATTGGCCGCTCTGATCATCAGCACCGCTACCCGGCCAGCGCCGCCAGTGGCGTTGCCAAGACCGGTCACTGAAATCGGTGGCTGAAACCGCCGTCTAAAATCCGGGCAAACCAACCCTTTTATACCCATGCCGTGGGCTATACAATAGCTGCGGCCCGACCGGCCACAAAAAGACTGACCGCTGAAAGTCCTGATGGAATCGGGGTTGACAGCCAATTTTGGAGGCACTGAAATGGCAGATGAAGTAATTTACGAGATCAAAAATAGAATCGCCTACATCACGTTGAACCGGCCCGAGAAGCTGAACGCCATCGACCCGGCCATGCGCGAACTACTCTGGGACGCCTTTCAAGACGTCCAGAACAATGATGAAGTCCGATGCGCCATCGTAACCGGCGCCGGACGTGCCTTCTCCACCGGTCACGACTTGGCGGCGATGGCCGCTGGTCATGCCAACGAAGGTCATAGCACTGGGGATCTTTACGTGGTCCAGTCCCAAATATGGAAACCCATCATCGCCGCGATCAACGGAATTTGCCTGGCCCAGGGCTGCGGCATCGCCCTTGGCAGTGACATCCGAATCGCGTCATCCAAGGCTGAATTCGGCTGGCCCCAAGCCAAGCGGGGTATCGCGTCGGTCAGCGGCCCAGCGTTGTTGTCCCAGGTCGTTCCGAGAAACATCGCCTTTGAGTTTCTGTTTACCGGCGACTTCGTAAACGCCGAGAAAGCCTTGCAGTTGATGCTGGTCAACTACGTGGTCGAGCCGGAAGACGTCATGACCAAGGCTGAAGAGATTGCGAACAAGATAGTCGCAAACGCGCCGTTGTCCATCGCTGCCATCAAAGAGGCCTCCATCGTAGGCGCGGATATGGGGCTGGAAGAGCGCGTTAAATACGCCGGACGAAAGCGCAACGAGATCTTGGAGACGGAAGACGCCAAAGAAGGCGTTCTGGCCTTCAACGAGAAGCGCGCACCAGTCTGGAAGGGCCGATAAGGGTTCTCTCGCACGATTGAGGGTATTATTCCGTTCGTGGTGAGCTTGTTTCGAACCACCTGCCCGAGTTAACCCATTAATGGCCTTGCTCAACCGTTCGTGGTGAGCCTGTCGAACCATACATGCGCAGAAACACGGGTCCTTAGACGGGTCCGATAAATCGAGACTCTCGACCTACTGTCGAAGCTCAGGACGAACGGAAAAACGTTGCTCTGAATTAGAGCATTCTTTCTAGCGCAAACAATTGCTAAAAAATACTGCCACTGCAGCCTTGAAGCGCCGGACGCTCCTGGCTAGGATAGGGCCGTGCTCGAACAACTGAAGGCATATTTCGGATTCGACCGGTTCCTGCCCCTCCAAGAGGAGATCATTGCCAAGGTGCTCGCCAACCGCGATACCTTGGTGCTGATGCCAACGGGCGGCGGGAAGTCGCTCTGCTACCAACTGCCGGCCCTGCATTTCAAGGGCCTAACATTGGTGGTCTCCCCCCTCATTGCCCTGATGAAAGACCAGGTAGACGGTCTGCGGGCCAACGGCGTGCCTGCCGGACTGCTCAACAGCACTCTCACGTCCCAGGAAGCAGCGGAGGTCCAAGACCAGGCCAAGCAGGGCAAACTCAAAATTTTGTACATCGCGCCAGAGAGGTTGGCCCTCCCTGGATTCCAGCGGTTTTTGCATTCCTTGGAAGTCAGCCTGATTGCCATTGATGAGGCGCATTGTATCTCTGAGTGGGGCCACGACTTCAGGCCTGACTACCGTAATCTACGGTCACTTCGGAAGGAATTCCCCGCAGTACCGATTATCGCGCTGACCGCCACCGCCACCACCCAGGTGCGGGAGGATATCCTCAACCAGCTGGACCTCGACAAGCCGGAGATATTCATCTCCAGTTTCAACCGGCCCAACCTGACCTACACAATCCAGCCCAAGACTGAGCCGTTGGGTTCATTGCTCCATCTGCTGGAAAAACACCAGGGCGGATCGACGATCATATACCGGTTCTCCAGAAAGGCCACCGAAGAGACGGCCATGGAATTGTCGGACCGGGGGTTTAACGCCCTGCCCTACCATGCCGGGCTGGACCGAGACCTGCGGCGGGAGACCCAAGAGAAGTTCATCCGAGACCAGGTGCAGATCGTGGTGGCAACGATCGCCTTTGGCATGGGCATCGACAAGCCCGACGTGCGTCTGGTGGTGCACTATGACCTGCCCAAGACCGTGGAGGGCTACTACCAGGAAACGGGCCGCGCCGGGCGGGACGGCATGCCCAGCGACTGCGTGCTGTTTTATTCCTACGGCGACCGCTCCAAGCAGGAATATTTCATCAGCCAAATCGAAGATGATGAAGAACGGGACAAGGCCCACACGAAACTAGACCAGATCCTGGCCTTGTGCGACCTTCAGACCTGCCGCCGCGCCTATCTGATGGAATACCTGGGCGAGCCCTGGCCCAAGACCGACTGCGGTGGCTGCGATATCTGCATGCTACCCCGTGAAGAGTTCGACGCTACTGAAATAGCCCAGAAGGTACTCTCAACCTCGATACGCACCGGCGAGCGGTTTGGCGTAAATTACCTGGTAGATGTCATGCGCGGAGCCAACAACAAGGCCGTGAGAGACAGGGGGCACCACGAACTAACTGTGTTTGGCATCTGCCGAGATGCCGATTCAGACGACCTCAAAGAGATGGTGCGTTCTCTGGTCACCAACGGGTTGCTGGCCCAACAAGGCAGCGGCTACCCAACCCTGGCGGTCTCGGCCAAGGGTCGTAAATTCCTGAACGAGCGTGAGACTCTGACACTGACTCGGCCCAAGCAGGCCACGCCAGTTTTGCAAAAGAGCTTTGATACTTCCGGACGGGAGACGGCCTATGACACCAGACTGTTTGACGAGCTGGCAGCGCTGCGTCTGGAGATTGCAACTGAGCGCGAAGTACCGGCGTACGTAATCTTTGGCAACAAGGCTCTCCAACAGATGGCCTTCCACATGCCACAGAACGAAGAAGAATTCTCCAATATCTCAGGGGTGGGCGACGCCAAATTACGGGAATTCAGCGCCCCGTTTTTGAAGGCCATTACCGAATACGTACAGGCGAATAGCGTGGCTGTAACAGCTACTAAAATGCCGGTATCGGCCCCCAAGAAGCGGGCCAACCGAGGCATCAGCATGAGCATCCGCGAGACCAGGGACCTGGTGGCTCAGGGTATGTCCTTGAGCGAAGTAGCCGAGCAGCGGGGCATCAGCGAGACCACTATCCGCAGCCACTTGGAGAAACTAGTTCAGGAGGGCGGCACCGTTGAACTGGATCACCTAATGCCCTCGGAAGATAGGCGTCTCAAGATAGTGTCAGCCTTCAAAGAAATTGGTGAAGCGCGTCTAACACCGGTCAGGGACATGCTGGGTGCGGACTACACCTGGGACGAAATCGCAGTGGTCCGTTTGGCCCTACGGCAGGAGCAGGCGGTTAGTTAGAGGGGATCGGTCGATTCTTTTCACCTTCTGTCATTCTGAGCCAGTCGCAGCGGCGAAGAATCTGCCAAGTCACCAGTTGACTGAAGGTTATTGTTCTGTAGAACGGCTCGTTGGCTGAGTTTCGGAAGATCCTTCGCTTCACTCAGGATGACATTGCAATTGGCCTGTATCTTCCAACCTACCATTAGTCCGTATCGCTGTATCCATCGAACCACTCCTTCCCCCTCAGCATGTTCTCCCACTAACGTCCTTCGACAAGTCGGATAAATCGAGACTCTCGACCTACGGTCGGAGCTCAGGATGAGCGGTGTTTGTTGCT
>CAVODA010000159.1:0-4305 GCA_963694265.1 Dehalococcoidia bacterium | reverse complement strand
AAAAAGACGGCCCATCAGTGACTGGTGCTACGTATACAACTTTGAAGATGCCGACCGCCCCAAAGTGGTCCGGCTTCCCCGCGGCACCGGCAAGGTCTATCGCCAACAATTAGCCACCGTGTTGCGCACGCTCCAAGAAGAGATACCCAAGGTTCTGAAGAGTGAGGGCTTTGAAAGCCAAGCCCGTGGACATGAGGAAGCCGACCGTCGGGCAACTCAGGAGTTGATGGGCGTATTGGAGCAGGCTGTGCAAGAAGCCAACTTTGCCGTACAGCTAACTCCCAACGGCATAACCATATTCCCAATGATTGAAGACCGGCCCATGACCGCGGAAGAGTACCAAGCGCTGGAGGCACAGCCAAAACAAGCCATCGACGCCGTACGAGCGCAGTTGATGCAACAGACGCAAGACACGATGGCCAAGATCAGGGAACTTGAAAAGCCTCCGCACAACGCACGAACGAGTTGGAACGCAACGCTGGAGGCCAGCTAGTTGATCAGGTCTTTTTTGAGTTGCACGCGCTGTCTCAAGACATACCGGAGATGCAGAAATTTTTGAAGGACCTTCAGGAATATATCCTGGACAATATCGGCTACTTCAAAGAGTCCGACGCTCCCAATCCAACGCCTCCCGGATTGCCCGGCATGCCACCTGGCTCTTCTCCCAACCTAGGGCCCAGCCCGTTCTTGCCCTTTGAAATGAATGTATTGGTGGACAATAGTGGCGTTGAAAAAATGCCCATCGTCATTGAGCCTAACCCCAATTGGGCAACCTTTTTGGCCGCATAGAACTCCGCGCAATGATGGGTACCTACATCAGCGACCACGGGATGCTCAAACCCGGAGCGGTCCACCTGGCCAACGGCGGCTATCTGGTGCTAAATGCCCGAGACGTTCTCATGGCTCGAGGAGCTTGGGAAGGCCTGAAACGGTCCATTCGCAACCAGGAAGCGCGCCTGGAAGACCCTATTGAGCAAACCGGACTGCTAATACCGCAAGGGCTTCGGCCCGAACCGGTGCCGCTGGATATGAAAGTCATCGTGACTGGGGATGAGAGCACCTATAGGCTGCTTACTTCCAACGACAATGAAGACTTTTGGGACTTGTTCAAGGTAAAAGCCGAGTTCGATTACCGGGTGGACCTGAACGAAGAAAACATGATGGCCTACTGTGCCTTCATCTGCCGTACCTGCGAAGAAGAGAGCCTGCTGGCCTTTGAGACCGGCGGGGCCGCCAAGGTACTGGAATTTGGCGCTCGGCAGGTCTCGGACCAGACCAAGCTATCCACTCGGTTTGGGCAGATTAAAGACCTGCTGATTGAGGCTGATTATTGGGCCCGTAAAGATAGCGCGGAAACGGTGCAGGATCAGCACGTCCAGCAAGCGATCAACCAAAAAATCTACCGCTTGAACCTGATGGAAGAACGACTTAAGGAGATGATCTCAGACGGATCGCTACTGCTGGATGTCACCGGTGAAGAGGTGGGGCAGATCAACGGTCTGGCCGTTTACGACCTGGGAGATTTCAGCTTCGGCCGCCCCACGCGCATCACCGCCCAGACATTTGCCGGTCGTGAGGGTTTCATTAATATAGAAAGAGAAGCGTTGATGAGCGGTCGGACCCATGACAAGGGTGTATTGATTCTGAGCGGGTACCTGGGCGCAAAGTTTGGCAAAGACCGCCCATTGACTCTTTCAGCCAGTATCTGTTTTGAACAGTCTTACGATGGCGTGGACGGCGATAGCGCATCGTCAACGGAGATCTACGCAATCTCTTCCAGTTTGTCCGGCCTGCCTTTACGTCAGGATATCGCGGTCACCGGGTCGGTCAACCAGAAGGGCGAGATACAACCCATCGGTGGCGTGAACCAGAAGGTGGAAGGGATGTTTGACGTTTGCCGGGCCGCGGGTGAACTGACCGGCACCCAAGGTGTGGTCATCCCCCATCAGAACGTGAAGAACCTGATGCTCCGGGAAGACGTGGTGGAAGCCATCCGGGACGGCAAGTGCAATGTCTACGCCGTGAAGACCATTGATGAAGGCTTGGAGATTCTAACCGGCACCCCGGCCGGAGAGGTGGATTCGAACGGCGAATATCCAGAGGGTACCGTGAACCATCTGATAGCCAAACGACTTGGCGAACTGAATGATTCCATGCGGGGCTACTTTCAGGGGTTGTTTGCCAACGGCGGCTAGCGCCAGTCGAATAAACGCAACGCCCTTAAGAAAAACCACTTAGCAAAGCCACTTAACAAAACAACAAAAGCACCGAGGTCAGTCACCCATTAATGGGCGTTAACTTCGGTGCTTTCGTTTAGGTGACAGTGGTTATTGTGCCGGTCTTAGCGAAGTAACCTGGCGGCCACTTCTTCGTCCTCTTCATACTGGCGCGCGTGCAGGTTGCTGGATGCCTGCTGAGCGAGAACTTCTATGCCTTTGCGGACTGAACCAGTCAGTTTACCAAGTTCAATCTCCATGTTCCGTAGGCTACGGAGCGCATAAGCGTCTGCCTCGGTCTTGCGAGACTCCGCCTCGGCCTCAGACTGTTGGAGCATCCGGGTGATCCGCTCTTCAGCGTCACGGACGGAGTCAGCAGCCCTCGTCTCTGCCTGGGTGACCACTTCATTGTTGTTGAGCCGATCACGCAGTTCGTCTTGAGCCATGGACTTGGTGCGGCGGGCGTCGGTGGCCGCTGTGTTGAGGATCTGATCCTTCTGGGACAGTACATCCTCAGCAGAACGTATCTCTTCGGGAATGGTCAGACGCAGTTGGTCCACCAGTTCCATGATCTTTTTTCGGTCTACCAGGATACTTCCGCTAACTGGTACCGATTTGCTCGTTTCGACCAGAGTTTCCAAACGGTCGATGATATTTATGATGTCGATGATTGCATCCCTCCCCGGTCACTACACTTCTTCATCCACTATCTGGGATTACTCCGCGACCGGTAACTCAAATTTTGAATAAACTGCCTGTGCTACGTTGGGCGGGACCATTTCTGTGATGTCGCCGCCAAGCTTGGCTACCTCCTTGAGTAGGCTGGCACTAACAAACATGTAGTCCTGGGAAGTCATGAAGCAGACCAGGTCTACCTTAGGCTCCAACTTCCGGTTCATGAACGCCATGTCGAATTCGTATTCAAAGTCCGAGCCGCTTCTCAGCCCTCGGACAATCACTTCCGCGCCGATTTCTTTGGCAAATCGGACGACTAGACCCGAAAATGTGACTACTTCCACGTTTGGCAGATGCGATAACGCATCCGTCATCAGCTTCGTTCTTTCCTGAGTATTAAAGAGCAGGTTCTTCGATGGTGTCTCGTAAACGCCGACCACTAGTTTGTCGAAAACTTTTGCCGCTCTGGTTGCCACGTCTACGTGACCCACGGTTACCGGGTCAAAACTTCCCGGATATAGCGCGGTTACCATTTATATATTCCCATCCTGGCCGGGGGCAGTGCCCTCAGCGAGGCTATTCGTTATTTCTGAGTTTTTGTCTGTCGTATCTGGTGCTTGGGCTGTATCTGGAATTGGTTCGTAAACAAAAAAGTCGATTGCATTGTCTCCGTATTGTCGATGCGAAGTCATCCGCAGCGGGCCGTAGACCTCTTTCAAGTCTTCCCGTTTGGAATGACCCGCAATCACCACACCGCCTTCAACTATGAGCCCGCCTTGCGAGGCGACTTTTCCCATTAGGTCGTCCAGGTTGCCCATCTTGTACGGTGGGTCCATCAGTACCAGGTCATAGTTTCCGGGCAGGGCTTGCAGCGCCTGCAATACGTCCAGGCGGTGCACCTTGGCCTGCGAGCTGAAGCCGGTGGATTCCAGGTTGCTTGTGATGACGGCACTCTGCCGCCGGTCCCATTCCACAAAATCAGCCCAGCCAGCCCCGTGACTTAGAGCCTCTATGCCCAGGCTGCCAGTCCCGGAGAAAAGGTCTAACACCCTTCTTCCTTGATACAGATCAGGGTCTAAAATGTTAAAGATGGCCGCCCGTACCCGCTCCGTTGTGGCGCGAGTATTGGAACTAACGGCCCCTTTGAGCCGCCGGCCCTTTTCGTCTCCACCTGCTACACGCATGCGTCTAGTGCCACTAAACCCAGGTGTCTACTAAGGGTGAATTATACATAATGCGCAACTCCATTCCTAGCAAATCGCTCGTCAATTTTGACGAATTTTATATTAGTTTTATATTATGATTATTATCTAAACTGGCATCCGCCTAGTGATCAGCCAGGTCTTGCAGCCATGTTCTCACATTTGGGACCAGCTTATTCCAGCGTGTTACCAGCGCATTGAAGGTTATAAAA
>CAVODA010000158.1:0-4305 GCA_963694265.1 Dehalococcoidia bacterium | reverse complement strand
GGAGTCATGGTAATGGCCACGTCGCCCGGTGCGTCAGACTTGAAGAATTCGTTCGCCAACCACGTGGCGACTGGGAAGTAGCCTCAAGCTACACAATAGATGATTTCAGCTTGTACTTTTCCGTGTTCCGACACTGCCATTTGGTCCTCCAATGTATTGGTACGCCGCCCGATGTATTACAGGATAAAATTAGTTGGTGTTATTTGATGACTGCGGTGCCAATGCCAATCGCGGTTCGGTTGCCATCTTGATTGTCGCAGAAAAGGTCTACCGAGACTCGGGTGCCCTCTGACGTGTCTTGTGATCCGCTGACGGCTCCGGTGACGGTAATTGTGTCACCGGCTTTGACCGGCCGTAGGAATTTTAGGTTTACGGTACCTGTGTAGTTGAAAACCTCAGGCCCGAAGAATTTTCGTAAGCACTCAGTAGCAAAGGTAATCGACATGCGGCCTGAAGCCAGCGTGTAGGTGGTACCCAGCCGCTTGGCAGCCAACTCCGGGTTATTGTGGATATTCTCCAGGTTCAGAATCCCGGTGGATTCAAACCCAAGAATAGACTTTTCCGTGATTTCTTTGGTGACTGAAGGAATCGATTGCCCAGGTTCTACTTCTGTTCTGGATGCCATTTTTTCCCCAACTCATCGGGCTTCTTTAATTGATAGGTACTAAGCTTTTCGAGCATGCGGCCGTCCTCATCAACGGCGGTCGCTTCAATGACGATGTAGGGTTTGTCCCGGCGCAGGTATTTATCTGCGATGCGGCCGGTGACGATGATCTTCTTGCCGACCACCGGTGGATTGAAAAACTCCACTTCGTTACCCGCATTCACGGTGCCGATGGGGTCTGTGTAGACCATGGCAAAGGCGGTGGCGTCGTGCTTTACTCCCAGAGTCGGAAATGACGCTTCTGGGTCGTCCACAGACGTTCGGAAAGCATCAACCATCTCTTGGGTAAGAATGTAGTCGTAAGACCCCAATTCCTCGCCAATGACAACCTTGTCATAGCTAAATACTTTAAGTTCTGTATCGGCCATTTCTGGCTCCTTGCAAGCCCAGGGCAAGCCCGGATAAATCTCACGTTCGCCTATGCCGGGCACGTTGCCCCTACAATACTTAGTTTGGCTTTGGTAGTCAACGCAATGGCTCCGGGCGTGGTGAGTAAATTGCCTTTGCCCTATAATGGTTAAGACATTTGTCGTTGAGGGCGTGACGCACATGGATCTGATTTTTGAAAAGGGCGACTCACAAAATCCTAGAGGGCATGCGCTGCTCTATTTCCGAGTGGATACAGAGCAGGACTCGGTGTACGCCACCTATGTAGTTACGCTGCCGGTGAAGTCTGACCTCACTAAGTATGTGCCGCCGTTCCTGGCCTCCCATTTGGGCAACATGCCCCTCAGTGATCTATCAGCCTTTGCCATGCCCCCGGTTCCCGAAGCACTGGGCAGTTATGCTGAGCTAGAGCGCTTGAGCCAACTTAGACAAGATGACCTGGTCTATGGTGGCAGCATGTTTTCCTTTGATCTGCCCAGGATGATGGAGATGGCAACGGAGGCCGTGCAGGTCTATTCGGGCCTATGTTCCGATTCTCTGGCCATGAACAGTACCCCGGCTGAGGGTGCCGCCGCCGCCATTGGCGAAGAACTCAGAGAGACGCTGGAAATGCCGGCAGCCCAAGAACCGGAGCCTGAGCCCGAACCGGAACCCGAGCGCGACGATTCATATAACGTTAATGAAGTGCTTTTTAGCTTCATGAGTGAGTCCGATAAATTGGGCGAACTTTCAAAGTTGCTGGTCCGCCTGCGTTTTGCCGTTGATGGCGCAGATACGGCAGCATCAGATGAGGTCGGCGCAGAGATTACCGTGCTGGCGCGACACCTTCCCGAGAACTACAAGGTGGCCGACCTGCTGATCGCCGCCAAAGACAACTCAGACCGTAGTTCACAATTGGCAAAGCTCTACATAGACCGTTGCTTCCGGCTCTCCGCCAGGGAAGCAGAGGCCGCCACCGAATTGGATGCACGGATTCAGTTGTTGCGAGACCAGGGCTAGCCCCAGCGGTTTCACAGACCAGTTCTCGCTCTCCAATTTCCGCGTTCTAATCTAACGCGCCGTATTTACGAACCCCGAACAATCGGAGGAACACGACAGGTTGGCATACCTCTCCCGACTTCGGTTAACCAATTTTCGTAACCTGACCCAACTGGACCTTGGGCTATCCCAAGGTGTAACGGTCTACTACGGCCCCAACGCCCAAGGAAAAACCACTCTCTTAGAAGCGGTGTATCTGTTGTGTATCGCCCGTTCGTTCCGCGCCGAGAACGAACGGGAGGTCGTCACCTTCCAGGCGGCCAATGCCGGTGAGCAAGCACTGGTGGACGGGACCATTGAAAAAAACGGCCAACGTGTCCGCGTAATAGTTGGTTATCAACCTACTCACCGCTCCGGAAACGACACCAACGGCCTTGCCTACAATGTAAGCAAGGAGATTCGGGTCAACCGCATAAAACGCACCGCCGGCGAGCTTATTGGCCATGTGAACGCCGTCCTCTTCAGTGCTGCTGACATTGAACTGGTGCAGGGTCCGCCGTCGGGTCGCCGCCGTTTTCTGGATATTCTCCTGTCCCAAGCAGACAATCTGTATTTGAAGGGTTTGCAGCGTTATCAAAAGATCGTGCAGCAACGTAACCAACTGCTCCGGCTGGTTCGCGAGGGCCGGGCCGAGGCGGATGAACTGACCTTTTGGAACGACGAGTTGGTGCGAGAAGGGGCCTGGATCACCTGGCGACGCTATGAAGCCATGCGCCAACTGACTCCAGCTTGCGTGCGGCACCACGAGGACTTGAGCGGGCCGGAAGAAAACCTGGAAGTTGCGTATCGGCCCAGCGTCTTATTGGGTGGCGATCTTTCAGAAACTGAGAATAACTTTAGAGAAGCGTTGGCTGCGGCGTTTTACCGGGAACGGGCCCGGCCGGTGACTGCAGTTGGCCCCCACCGCGACGACTTCGATCTGATGATTGATGGGGCCGACATGGGAATCTTTGCTTCCAGGGGCCAAGCACGGACTTTGGCACTGACCCTGAGACTGGCCGAGGCTGAGTTTTTGAGCTCGATTCGAGGAGACGGGCCGGTTGTGTTGTTTGACGACGCTTTTTCAGAGATGGACAGCTCTCGACGGCACCGGCTCCTAGAGAAAGCCACTCGTTACGAACAGGTTTTGATCACGACGACAGACTTGGAACAGGTTAGTGAATTTTTCGGTTCCGGGGCCAACTATAATTACATCGCCAAGGGCCAGATTTGGCCTTCGGATCAAGACGGCAATGTTTCTGAAAATCCGGTTGCCTATGAAGACGAACTAGAGGCTGAGTAAGCTATCGACGAATCGGCGTCACCGGTGTATACATCATCCTTAGAAGGTAAATAAAGTAGCAGTTTGCCAACGTATCGATTTCGAGTTTGAGCGAGGGTTTGAGTTAGATGGCGGTGACCCAAGAAACACTGGACGAGATTGCGCTTTCTCGGGCCGAGTACAACCTGATATTGGAGCGCCTGGACCGTGAACCAAACGCGGTTGAGTTGGGCATGTTTGGCGCGCTCTGGAGCGAGCACTGCGGCTATAAGCATTCGCGGCCGCTACTTCGTTTGTTCGCCCAGGATGAAGCGGCCCGGGCTGCCAGCCGTGTCCTATCTCAGACCGGCGCGGAAAACGCTGGGGCAGTAGACATCGGCGACGGGCTGGCCGTGGTGTTCAAAGTGGAGTCCCATAACCATCCCTCTGCGGTAGAGCCGCTTCAGGGTGCAGCCACCGGCGTGGGTGGCATTGTCAGAGACATCTTAGCCATGGGGGCGCGCCCAATCGCCTTGCTTAACTCGCTCCGGTTCGGCCCCCTGGAAGACCCGCAAAACAAGCATCTATTCCACGGCGTGGTCGGCGGTATCTCCTGGTACGGCAACTGCATCGGCGTGCCTGACGTCGCCGGTGAGATTTGCTTTGATGAGTCCTACTCCGGAAACCCCTTGGTCAATGCCATGTGTGTTGGCCTGGTCCGAGTCGATAATATCGCCACCGCGGCCGCTAGTGAAGTGGACAACGTCATGCTGCTGGTCGGCGCTGGGACTGGGCGTGACGGCATTCATGGGGCGTCCGGGTTAGCGTCTCGGACCTTTGAAGAAGAAGTTGAGTTACGCCCCACCGTCCAGGTTGGAAACCCGTTCCTGGAAAAAGTTCTGATTGAAGCTTGCCTGGAAGCGCTAAGCACGGGTCTGGTTAATGCGATTCAAGACCTGGGCGCGGCAGGACTGAC
>CAVODA010000157.1:0-4315 GCA_963694265.1 Dehalococcoidia bacterium | reverse complement strand
TTTTGTTACTTGCCCTCTTCGGCCCAGAGAGCCTCCAGGATCTTATCCGGAGACATGGGCAGGTCGTTCATGCGGATGCCAATGGCGTCATAAATCGCGTTGGATATGGCAGCCATTGGAGGCACAATCGGAACTTCACCAACGCCCCTGACACCGTAAGGGTGGGCGGGGTTGGCAACCTCCACAATAATCGTATCAATCATCGGCAGGTCCAGACTGGTGGGCATCCGGTAATCTAGGAAGCTACTGTTTAGGAGCGCTCCTTCGTCGTCGTAGACATACTCTTCGTTGAGCGCCCAGCCGATGCCCTGCACCGCGCCGCCTTGAATCTGTCCTTCAACGTAGGCGGGGTGGATGGCTTTTCCGGCGTCTTGAGCTGCGGTATAACGCAAAATCTCGACCTTGCCAGTATCCGTGTCGACTTCGACGTCAACAAGGTGGACAGCAATGGACGGGCCAGGACCGGGCGGGTTCACGCCAGCAGAGGCCACGATGGGGCCGCCGGTGGGAATCATCCTCGCGGCGATCTGCTTGAAGTTCAACTTTAGTTCCGGATCCGAGATGTGCTGCAGGACCGCTTCTTTGTACTCAACGTCGGTGTCGGGAATCTCCCAGATCTTAGCGGCCCGTTCGACCATCTGCTGTTTCACGCTCTGAGCAGCGTTGTAGCAGGCCCAACCGGTCTTGAAGGTTACGCTGCTGCCGCCGGTGTTGGAGGTGAAGCCAATGCTGTCGGTATCGCCCACCTGGGGCTTGATGTCAGTAATGGGAAGACCCAGAACCTCGGCCACGTGCATGGCCATGGCGGCACGGCTACCACCGATGTCCGGTGAACCTTCGGTCAGACTGACAGTGCCGTCTGAGTTGACTACGAGTAATGCCGATGCAGGGCCGGAGTTGTTGGCCCACCAACCGGTGGCTAATCCGCGGCCCCTCTTCTTGCCTTCCAACTTGGTGTTGTAGTGCTGGTGGTCTTTGACTGCCTGCAGGGTCTCTGTGTACCCAACGAACGGAGTCATGGGGCCGGTCACCCGGCGGACTCCCTCGGAGGCGATGTTCATCAACCGGAATTCCAGCGCCTCAATCCCCAGTTTCTCTGCCAGCTCGTCCATTGCGGTTTCCATGCAGAATGCTGAAGCCGGTGCGCCCGGTGCGCGGTAGGCTGCCGCTTTGGGGCGGTTGACCACCACGTCAATGGCCTTCAAATGGCCGTTAGGAATGTCATATTGGCCCATCATGCACTGGATACCAGCGCCAACGGGAGAGCCGGGGAACGCCCCAGCTTCGTAAATCAGTTCGGCCTCGGCGGCAATCAATTTGCCGTCCTTGGTCGCGCCTAGTTTTACGCTGATCTGTGTGCCGGAAGTGGGACCAGTACCCTCGAATACTTCTATTCGAGACAATTGAACCTTGACCGGACGACCGGACTTTTGGGAGAGCAAGGCTGCGATGGGCTCAACGTAGGTTATGCCCTTGGCACCGAAACCGCCGCCAATCTCCATGGGAACCGCTTTGACCTGGCCCACAGGGATGCCCAGGAATCGGGCAGTGTGATCACGGACAGTGAATTGACCCTGGCTGCTGGAGAAGATCGTTAGTTTGCCATCTGCCGTCCATTCGGCCACAGCGGCCTGGGGCTCAATGTAGCCCTGGTGTACCGCCTGGGTAGTGGTGGTCTTCTCCACAATGACGTCGGCGTCTTTGAAGCCTTGCCCAACGTCTCCCAGATTGAATTCAAATTCGTTGGCTATGTTGGTGCGCAGGCTGTCGGCATTATCCTCCAGCAACCCACCGGGCCTAAGAGCAGGGCTGGCGACGGAGGCCAACCGCTCGTGCAGGATCGGTGCATCGGGCTTCATGCCGTCAATGGCAGTGAGCACGGGCTTGAGGACTTCGTAATCAACCTTGATCAGCTTCGTTGCTTCTTCGGCAACGTGGGCACTGACTGCGGCTACGGCAGCAATGGCGTGACCCTTATATAGGGCCTTGCCTCGCGCTAGAACGTTCATGCTGAGGAAACCCAGGTTGTGAATCGAACCCTCTGCCAGGTCAACAAGCTTCATGGACGTTTCTGGCCAGTCAGCGGAGGTAATCACCGCGTGGACCCCAGGATGGGCCTGGGCTGCGCTGGTGTCCACAGATTTGATGACCGCGTGGGCGTGGGGACTGCGCAGTATCTTTCCGTAGAGCATCCCGGGCAGATTCGTATCCGCCCCGTATTTGGCGCGTCCTGTTACTTTATCGGCGCCGTCATGACGAATCGGAGAGGATCCGACAGTATCAAATTCTTCATTAGAGAGGACAGTATTGGGCTTGTACTCAAGCATTCTCTCGCTCCTAGCCTTAATTAAATATTGCTAAATTCAGTTGCATCCAAAGCGTCCGGTCCAGGCTTCAAAACAGACGGACTGTTTGGCCAGTGGACGCCTTAAACTGATCTTGGCGTATATTATCACAATCTCAGGTGTAGGCTCATGCCTGATTTAGTCTCACAGAAGAGCGGCCAAGCCTGCCACGTGTGCGCTCTCCACTGGGATTTTGCTGGTGGAACTTATGCTCGTTATGACAAGTTGATTTTCCAGCACTTATTGGGGCTGTACTGCCCTGCGTCAGTTGAGATATACTCCCACAGCGATTTATCCACGGCTGAGGACAATCCGTAGGCTCCTCATCTGCAATACGGAACCGGAGTGATTATTAAGGATGCGCTTTCCTAGATTACGCGCCCAACGGGCATTCGTTCTTCTCTTTTTGATTGGCATTGTTCTGATGGCCACCACTGCCAGTCATGGGTGTACGGTCAGCGGCTCCTAGCCAGGCGATATAACACCTCTAAAACTTTTGTTTTGAGGCTTCCGGGGATTGCATCTGGCTCTCGGTCTTGTCGTTAGATTTCATTCAGTCTAGGGTTCTTGCGCAACGGCTTTCTCGTTTTCGACGAATCAATATCTCCCGTACAGAACCACTGGATTTTCGTATCTCATCTGATTGATGAATCGATTCTCGTCCCATGCGAATTTCGTCAATACCACGCATCAAAATAAGGAGGCAGTTATGCCGGATTTAGAATCCACTAGCGAGCTGAATGTTCTATCTGAAGACCCACTTTGTGCAGGTGTATTTCTTCCAAACCTAGATGTCCCCGTCTCCTCCAATGAAGGCCACTTTGTCCGCAGCCACTTTTCCGCCCCCCAGATCAACTCCGCAGATTACTCACTACCCGTCACCGGTGACGTTAACAATGCCCTGAACCTCTCTTACGATGACCTGCTTAAGATGCCCAGTCATGAGGTCGTCAGTCTCATGGAATGTGCCGGCAATAGCCGCTCAACCATGCAGCCCCCAGCAGAGGGTGTTCAATGGGATAACGGTGCAGTCAGTGTCTCCCGCTGGAAGGGAGTGTCAGTCAAAACAGTACTAGAGCAGGCCGGCCTGAAAGCCTCGGCCACCGATGTCCTGTTTGAAGGCACAGACTCAGGCAAAGATGCACACTCAGGCAATCAATTGACCTATGCCATGAGCGTGCCGCTGGAAAAACTGCTCAATGAAGACACCCTGCTAGCCTATGAGATGAACGGAGAGACCCTGCCCAAGGATCACGGCTTCCCCATTAGGTTGCTGGTTCCCGGATGGTATGGCATGGCCTCCGTGAAATGGTTGGACAAAATCACGGTCATGGACCACGCCAACGGCGGGTTCCATGAGATGGACTACCGCATCTACCCGGCAACGGACGGCAAGTCCGACGCCCAGGTGCAACGAGTAACTTCGCTGAAGATAAAATCATTGATCAGCACCCCGGCCAAGGGTTCCATCCTCGCGCCAGGCTCCTACACCATCAAGGGTGTGGCTTGGTCTGGCGACGGGGACATCACCAAGGTTGAGGTCAGCACCGACGACGATCGAGTCTGGCGCGAAGCCAAACTTGAAGAGCCCAACGGGAATTACTCCTGGCAACACTTCGAGATTGACTGGGAAGCCAACAATCTGGGGCATTCACTGCTCCGCTGCCGCGCCACCGACAGCGCTGGCAACGTGCAGCCGATGTTGGCCACCTGGAACTTCCGTGGTTACCAGGTTAACTCCATCCACTCGGTCCCAATTACAGTGCGCAAACCCTAGTAAACGGTCTCGGTTACCCACTCTGCTAATATCTGGTGAATTTTACCGCCGGAGGCGTCATGCCTCCGGCGGTTTTTAATATTCACAGCCGCCCGCATTAACAACGCTTCATCGCCACACCGGCGGTCATGAAATCTAGGGATCCGTATTCACATCCTGAGGTAAACTGAAATGTTTGTTGAGACAGTTAGAA
>CAVODA010000156.1:0-4349 GCA_963694265.1 Dehalococcoidia bacterium | reverse complement strand
CTGGTGACCTTTGTGGGCGGCTCCAGTGTGAAGTTCCAGGTGCAAGGCGTGGTGGACAGCGGCGGCCTGGCCGGAGATGGATCAACGCTGCTGGTGCGGCTGGACCGGGCCCAAGAAATGTTTGGCCGGGAAGGCCAGATTAACTCCATGGCTGTCTCCAACCTGGGTGGCGTATTTGAAGGGGCAGAGGTCAGCGACGAAGTGACCGACGCTCTGCGGGTATTGTTCACAGACCGAGAGATTGCTGGGCAGTTGCAGACGCTGCTAAACCGCAAAGATATTTTGGACCAGTTGGAGATCTTGAGACCCACGCTTTCAGTGGAAGTGGGCACTGATCTTGCTGCGATTATCAGCGGCCTGAGTGAGAGCGGCCTTTCCGACGATTTCATCGGCGCGTTGGCTGATGAAGACGTCCAAGAAGAAGTGCTAAACGCCGTAAACCAAGCTGAACTGTCTGCGGTTGAACTTGAGGCCAGCACGTTATTCGCCGGTCTGGCCGAGTTCCGGGTGCTGGATATCAAGAAACAGGTCTTGGATGCGGCCAATCAGGCCGGATCCGGCGTAACCAGCATCTTCATTATCATGGGTCTGTTCTCCATCATGGTTGGGGTGCTGCTGATCTTCCTGATCTTTGTCATGTTGGCGGCGGCCAGGCGCTCCGAGATGGGCATGGCCCGTGCTGTGGGAGCCAAGCAGCGGCACCTGGTACAAATGTTTATTTTCGAAGGAACCGCCTACTCGCTGATTTCAGGTGCAGTTGGCGTGGCCATGGGGCTGGGTGCCAGTTCGATAATCGTCTTCATGGTCAACCGCATCTTCCAGTCTGGCGGCAGTGGAGCACCGGAAAACTTCACCATGTTCGCCCACTTTGAACCCCGCAGCGCAGTGGTCGCTTACTGTCTGGGCATGGTCATAACTCTGGGCACCGTTGGTATCTCCGCCTACCGAGTTAGCAGGCTGAATATAGTTGCGGCAGTCAGGGGGCTTCCGCCGCCGGTCCAGCAATCAAATACGCCCTACCGCGTCCGTTTGCTAGCGCCAATTTGGGCGGTGGTTCGACCCGTTGCGTTGCTAGCGAACGCTCTACGGGACCTGGCTGGCATGAATATCAGCCGGGGGCTTGGCCTTTTAGTAAATGCGGTCTGGGCTACCGCCACGATTCCAATCGGTGTCATTGCCGCCATTGCTCAGGCAATCTGGGTGCCAATGAGCCACGGCTGGATGACCGTGGTTGCCGGTGGGCTGCTCTCCTGGCTTGGCATCGAATCTGACGAGGCCGCTCCGCTCCGTATCGGCAACACCCTGGTCATTGTTGGTATCGGACTGACTATCAGAACAATCTCCCACAGGACCGGAATCAGACGCGAGGTTGGTGACCGCATCGCCTACACGTTCATGGGCGTGGTCACCCTGGTGTCCTGGGTTATTCCGTTCCGCTCACTGGAAGATATTTTTGGCGAGATTGATGGCGGCATTGAGATGTTCTTCATCTCGGGCATTGCCATGGTGGCAGCAGCCGTCTGGACCGTGATGTACAACGCAGATCTGCTCTTGAAACTACTCACGTTTGTGACCAATCCGCTGGGCTGGCTCCGACCAGTGCTGGTCACTGCCGTGGCCTATCCGATGGCCGCCAAATTCCGCACTGGCCTCACCTTGGCCATGTTCGCCCTGGTAATCTTTACGCTGATAGTGATGTCCATCCTGACCGAGGCCTTTAGCGCGGCTGTTGGCGATGCGGAGCGGGTGGCCGGTGGCTGGGACATCCAGGCTTCGGTCAACTCCAACACCCCCATTGAAGACATACGTCTGTCCATCGATGAGAAGCCCGGCCTGAATAACCAGGACATCACGGCCATTGGTGGGTATACCGCATTCCCGGTGGAAATTCGTCAGGTCGGCGCAGAGGAACAACGCTGGAGCTTCTACGGAATCCGCGCCGCCGATGACCAATATCTGAAGCAAACCGGTACCAGCTTGAAGCTGATAGCCGACGGCTACGACAGCCCTGAGGAAGTTTGGGCTGCGGTCCAGAGGGATTCAAACCTGGTGGTGACGGATTCGCTAATCGTCCCGTCCCGAGAGCAGTTCGGCAACGACGAGGTACCCTTTGAACTGGAGGGCGTCTTTTACGAAGACACCGAGATGAAGCCCATCGACATTGAGGTGAGAGATCCACGGACCGGCACCGTGATTCCCCTGACCATCATCGCCGTCACAGACCGCCTTTCGGACGCATTTGGTGAACTGGGTCGAGGGGTTATCGCATCGCGGAAAGAGCTGGATAAGGCCATCCCGTTCCAGATTCCCACCACCACCTACCGGTTCAAAGCCGCCGACGGTGTGGACGTTGAAACACTGTCCAAAGGTTTGGAGTCGGCCTTCCGAGAGAACGGTATGGAGAGCGATGTTTTGGCGGATTTGGTGGACGACATCGCCGCCGCCAACCGAGCTTTCAATTATCTGTTCACCAGCTTCATGGGCCTGGGCTTGCTGGTTGGTATCGCCTCACTGGGAGTGGTCAGCCTGCGGGCCGTGGTGGAGCGCCGACAGCAGATCGGAGTGCTGCGGGCCATTGGGTACCGGAGAGGGATGGTCCAACTTAGCTTCCTGACCGAGTCATCATTCGTGGTGATTATGGGCGTGGCTATTGGCGTGGGACTGGGAACAATCATCTCCTACAACATCGTGAAAGACATCCAAGAAGAGGTTGAGACAGTCCGTTTCGCCATCCCTTGGATTCAGATAGGCATCATCGTGGCCATCGCCTACGTGTTCTCGTTGGCCACAACCTACATGCCGGCGCGCCAGGCCTCCCGAATCTACCCAGCCGAGGCCTTGCGCTACGAGTAAATCACAAATTTAAGGAGACCCGCCATGACGGCTAACGCAACGAATAACAGCAGCGGATTCAAAGTCATTGGCACCACCCCAATCCGGCACGATGCCACTGACAAGGTCACCGGACAGGCCCGGTACGGCGCAGACATCAACATGCCCGGTCTCCTCCACGGCAAGATACTTAGAAGTCCCCACGCCCACGCCATCATCAAGTCCATCGACGCCACCAAAGCCTTGGCTCTGCCTGGTGTGAAATCGGTTGTGACCTCAGCAGACCTACCAGAACTCTCCGGCAGACCGGTGGACGTGGCCGAGGGCGCACCCCTCAACCCCAGGTTCTTGAGCAACAACGTGCTGGCCAGCGGCAAGACCCTCTACAAAGGCCATGCCATTGCCGGTGTGGCGGCCACCAGCGTCCATATAGCCGAAGAAGCCCTGTCACTCATCGAAGTCGATTACGAGGTGCTAAAACCCGTTCTGGACGGCAAAGAGGCCATGGAACCCGGCTCGCCGATCCTCCATGACCGGTTGTTCCATTCCGAAGGGGTATTCTTCCGGGCCGGTGGACTGAAAGACGACAAAGATCAGAGTGCCCCGACCAACGTTGCCAGCCACTTCGTATTTGAAGTTGGAAACCAAGAACAAGGATTTAACGATGCTGACGTGGTGGTGGAACGAGAGTTCCGAACCAGGCCAGTGCACCAGGGTTATATCGAACCCCACAGCGCCACCGCCCGGTGGGACCGCGACGGACGGGTCACCGTCTGGGGCAGTTCCCAAGGCCATTTCGCCATCCGGGATTTCACCGCCCTGGTCCTGGGCCTACCCGTTTCCCAGGTCAAGGTTGTTCCCATGGAAGTGGGTGGTGGTTTTGGCGGCAAGTTGGTGATTTACGTAGAACCCGTGGCGGCCTTGTTGTCTAAAAAGACCGGACATCCAGTGAAGATCACCATGACCCGCGCTGAGGTATTTGAAGGAACCGGCGCCACGGCCGGTGGGTACATCTGGGCCAAGATCGGGGCCACCAAAGATGGCCGCATCACTGCTGCAGACGCCCACTTGGTCTACGAGTCCGGCGCCTTCCCTGGAGCCTTGGTTAACCTGGCATCCATGACTATTTTCGCACCCTATGACATACCAAACGCTAGAGCAGAAGGGTATGACGTGGTGGTCAACAAACCCAAGGTTGCGCCCTACCGCGCCCCGCTGGGCCCGCCCGCCGGGTTTGCCGGTGAGACTCTGATCGACGAATTAGCCGTCAAGCTTGCGATGGACCCAATCGAGTTCCGGCTGCTGAACGCCGCCAAAGACGGCACCCGCCGGATTACGGGCATCCCTTATAAGAAAGTCGGCTATGTGGAGACACTGCAAGCTGCGAAAGACCACCCGCATTACAGTGCACCGTTGGGTGGGCCAAACCGAGGCAGAGGCATAGCTACTGCGGTCTGCAACAACATCACCGGCCCGGCCAGCGCCGTGGTCAGCATGCAGGCGGACGGCAGCGTTGG
>CAVODA010000155.1:0-4352 GCA_963694265.1 Dehalococcoidia bacterium | reverse complement strand
TGCCGCCGCTCCCGCTTCTTGGGCAGCGCCATCAACGGCAGCTACGCGGAGTTGATATCGATCCCAGCCGCCAACGCCCATAAATTGGCCGATAGCGTGTCATTTGAACAGGCTGCTGCTGCCCCAACCACCTATCTACCGGTCTGGAACATGCTGGTACGCCGTTTGCAGCTTAAATCCTGGCAGACTGTGTTGGTGCTTTCAGCTTCTGCCGGTGTGGGGACGGCTGCGATTCAGGTTGCCAAAGACGTGATTGGCGCCAGGGTTATTGCCACCACTAGCAGCGCAGAGAAAGCTGCCAAGGCCACCGATTTGGGCGCTGATGTGGTTATTAATTACACCGATGAAGACATCAGGGAACGAGTTCGGGAGATTACCGGCGGTGCCGGCGTGGACTGCGTCGTCGATCACGTTGGAGCCGACTTCTTTGGTCCGGCCTTTGCCTCGTTACGTAGCGGCGGACGCTACGGCATCTGCGGTGCCACAACCGGTTTGCGTACCGAACTGCACTTAGGTTTGCTATTTAGCCAGCAAAAAGAGATCTACGGCGCGTTCATGGGCAATAAAGAAGATATGCGAGAAATCGTCGAACTGCTGAACAAGGGCGTAGTTAAGCCGGTGATTGACCGGACCTTCCCGTTGGCCGAGGCTGCTGCCGCCCATCAGTATATGGACGAGACCAGTTTCTTTGGTAAGCTGATTCTGACCCAGTAAACCCAGCGTCTACCGGTTTTTAGCTACTCAGCCTTTTTGCGCAGTCTCTGGCCGTGGAATAAGTATTGCTGGGCGTAACCGCCGTAACGGCCAAAATGGTCTTGGGCCCATTCCAGTAATACTTTGTCCGGCGGGGTTTTCTGGTCCGGGAAATACCACTCGGCCAGGGCGCGCCTGATCCAAACGTCGATAGGAAACGCCTCCAGTTTCTCCAAAGAGAAAATGGCGATACAGTCGGCTATCTTTGGGCCGATGCCTTTCATATCCATGAGGGCTTCTTTGGCTTCCGGGTAAGGCATTTGCACCAAGGCCGCTAGGTCTAGTCGCCCTTCCAATACTGCCTTGGAAGCTTGGTCCACGTAGGGCGCCCTGAAACCAAGTCCCAAGCGGCGCAGTTCCATTTCGCCCCCTTCAGCCAGGTCGGCCGGCGTGGGGAACGTGTAGCGAGTCTCACCGTTTAGCGTTACCGGATTGCCAAACTCTTCAGACATTCGCTCCATCAATTGATGGATGCGGGCGATGTTGTTGTTGGCCGAACAGATAAAGGCCACCAGACATTCCCAGGGTTCCGTGCGCAAGATACGCAGGCCGGGGTACTTGTCGACCATGTCGGCAACGCGGTTGTCTTTGTTGATGTCCAGATAAATGGCGTCTAGGTCATCGTCGAGCCGGAAGTAATCCCGTAGCATGGCGGCCGCAGTGGCTTCTGGTGACGGGCCGGACATGAATTCAACCGTCTGGCCTTTTTGGCGAATCTGGATGAACTCCCCGCGAACCACGCCCGAATACCAATCGTCCGACTTTTTCCACCGATGGGCCTGGCCACTTTCCAAGCTGGACCCCAAGTCAAATGGCTGGTCTATAACGAGTTCCACACTACACTCCTTCATCCGGACAGTTTGTATGCTTGGCTTACGCGGCCCTTCGACGGGCTCAGGACGAAGGGGTTTTTGTGAACAGAAACCTACTGGTCGATCCACTGAACGGCCAGCTTGCCGACCGTGGCTAGGCTGCTGGGGAAGCTTGTGCACGGAGGGATGGACCGTAAGAATGACTTACCGTAGCCCTTGGCGGTGACCCGGTTGTCCATAATCACGATTGTCCCTTTGTCTTCCTTGTTGCGTATCAAGCGTCCAAATCCCTGTCGGAACCGCAATACAGCCTGGGGGACAGAGAACTGGCTGAACGGCTCTTCATACTGATCAGAACGAGCTCTCACGATGGGATCAGTGGGCACCTGGAAGGGCAGTCGAGTGAGCACCAACGCCTTTAACAGACCAGGAGGCATGTCCACACCCTCCCAGAAGCTGGCCGTTCCAAGCAGGACGCTGTTGGGCTCCTCTGCAAACCGCGTCATCAACTGCTGGGCTGAGCCGTCAATGCTCTGGGCCAGCACTTGAATGCCCTCACCCATGAGCGGGGCGCGGAGGCGTTGAGCAACAGCCCTAAGCGAAGCATAGGACGTGAAGAGGGCCATGGTCCGGCCTTTCAATCCAGTTCCAAGGTCGGTCAGAACCTTGACCATTGCATCCACGTACTGATCCGAGTTGGGGGCTGGCATGTCTTCTGGAATCAGCAGCAACGCCGCTTTCTCGTAGTCGAAGGGCGAGCCAACAAGCAGTTCTTCGCTGTCGGAGTCCACGCCGACGCGGCTTTTGAAATACTTGAAATTGCCTTCAGTGCTTAGCGTCGCACTCGTCAGAACAACGCTGTCTTTGTGCTGGAATAACTCGGCGGCCAGGGTGCTGCTGATGTCCAGGGGAGCTGAGTTCACTGAGACCGTGGGTTTGCCGCGGACTTGGTCGTTGCTAATCCAATGGATGTCTTCATCCATTGGACTGCCCAAGATGGAATTGAAGTTGCCCCGTAAGGTTTCCACATCGTCCATCAAGTTTGATGTTTCCATTATCAAAGCCGGTTGGTCGGACGCGGCAGGTAGCTTGGTCGAGTCTAAGAATCGGTGTAACCGACCAACACTCTGGGCCGTCTGTTGCAGTCCCACATCCAGGTTTTCCCACGCTAGATGCAACTCGTCCCAGCTCTGGCTGGTCCGTATCTGACGGGTAATCAACATCTGCGAGCCGTTGTTCTGGGAGTCTCGCTGGTTGGCTTGGAAACGTTCTAATTCAGTCCAGAGGCGAGACCAGGTCTGTTTGATCTTGGTGGCCTCACCTTCCACCCCGGATACCACCTTCTCGGCGTCGTCCCTAATCGACGATGCCAGACCTTCAACGGCAACCGCCTGCCTTACTTGGGTGGTCAATCTAATCTGCGGTTCCCAGATTTCGTCCAGTTTGTCCTGAGACACGCTGAAGCCCAGTTGCCGAGTGGCTTCGTCTTCCAGGTTGTGAGCTTCGTCGATTACCAGGTGTTGGTAATCAGGAATCAGACCGCCGCCACGAGCCAGGTCCGACAACAGCAGAGCATGGTTAACCACTACGATATGGGCCTGGTCTGCCCGCTCCCTGGCGGAACGCAGGAAACACGGAGAGCCGTCTCGCAACCCGGGACAGAACCCTTTTTCACCGGCGGATATGTGTCCCCAGGAGCCGAAATCACGTCCGGATAGGTTAATCTCTGCCCGGTCTCCGCTGACCGTGTTTTGCATCCAGATCGATGTCTTGGACAAAAGGCGGGCGTCATCGATTGTTGGCGATTCGTTACGAGCCAAATGATTCCAGCGCCTCAGGCACAGGTAGTTGGAACGGCCCTTGAGGAGTGCTGATTTGAGAACTCCTTCCTCGACCACACCAGACTGCTCCAGTACTTGGGTTAGGGCCGGAATGTCTTTATTCATCAACTGTTCTTGCAGGTTGATGGTGTTGGTAGAGATCACCACCCGCTGGCCCTTGGACAGGGCAAAGAGCGCGGAGGGCAGGAGATACGACATTGACTTGCCCACGCCGGTACCGCCTTCCACAACCAAGTGCTCGCCGTGATACATGGCTTTGGTCACGCTGGCCAGCATTTGCTCCTGTTCGGGCCGGTGTTCAAATCCGGAGAAAGCTTTGGCAAAGGGGCCCTTCACGGAAAGGAGTCCCGCGACGGTCTCTTCAGTTAGGTCACTTAGTGCGGGGTCTGCCCGTCGTTTTTCGGTAGCCCCAAGACGATTGGACAACTGCTCCAGATTCAGCCCAGTTAGTCCCACGGAAGAAGCACGGGATTCACTCTCACCTTCCAGTCCGGCCAGGAGTCCACTGATCGACCAGCGACTACGGGCGGCCAGGTTGGAGAGATAGCCCAACAACCCCGAATCTTGCTCGGCGGCTAGGCGGAGCAACTTGATATACACGTTCTTCGTGGCCATGGCGTCGGCCAAGGCGCGGTGGGCGTCGTTGTGTTCAACCTCAAAGAACGAGGTCAGGTATTTCAAAGAATACTGGCGAGAGCTGGGCAGGAAGACTGACGCTAAGTCCCAGGTGTCATAGGAGGGGTTGCTGAGCGGGACACCGTTAGTGGCCAGGAACCCAATGTCGAACTGGATGTTGTGCCCAATGATGGGGTCTGCGCCCAGGAAATCTTCAATCTCAGCGGCAACTGATGAAAAGAACGGCGCGCGTTTTACCTGTTGCGGGGAGATATGGGTCAGCCGCTGGATGAACTCCGGAATGGGTACCCCGGGATTGACCAGGGTTTGA
>CAVODA010000154.1:0-4368 GCA_963694265.1 Dehalococcoidia bacterium | reverse complement strand
CGTATTTTCATATTCCGGCCCAGAGAACCGAACGTAGTATGAGTGCAGGTCGCCGTGGTTTTCAGCTTCCACAAACTGAATTCCGGTCACGTTGTCCAACCCCAGATGAAAGTGCCAGTTTTCCGCTTCTATTGTCACGAAGTTGCCTGAAATTTCCGGTTCTTTGATTCCCTTTAAGCTATTCTCACTGGACACTTTGCTGCCACCGATGACTCACATCTTCTTGTCATCTTGAGTAAGTTCACGGAGCAGTCCCGTAATTATATCCACGGTCGGCCTCCTGTAATTTAGGCGGTTACCGATAGGTTTCTATGCGCGGGCTTTGCGCAATGGGGCGTGCCCTCATCCTAACCTTCCCCCGTCGCTAGGGAAGGGATATTTTTCTTCCCTTAAGAGTTGGGTTCTTCCTGGCGTGCTTCCAGGTCTGCTTCCAGATCCAGGAACATCTGTTGTAGCTTCTCTTTCATGTCGGGCGGTGGATTCTCCCACATGCCTCGCTCAATGGCCTCTAAAAGTCGTTCCACTATGTCTCGGAGCGCCCAGGGGTTGCTCTGATGGAAGAACTCTTGGGTTTCCGGGTCTAGTACGTAGGACTCGGTGACATTCTCGTACATCCAGTCTTCGATTACCTGCGCGGTGGCATCGTAGCCAAACATGTAATCAACGGTTGCTGCCAATTCGAAGGCGCCCTTGTACCCGTGGCGTTTCATGGAATCGATCCACTTTGGGTTCACAACCCTGGTACGGAACACTCGTCGGGCCTCGTCTTCCAACTTTCGCACCCTGGCCCGGGTTGGGTCTGAACTATCCCCGAAGAACTGCTGGGGGTTGCTGCCGGTCAACGCGCGCACCGTGGCAATCATACCGCCGTGGTACTGCATATAGTCGTCACTGTCGAAAATATCGTGTTCACGGTTGTCCTGGTTCTTGGCTGCAACCACGATTTGGCTGAATCGGCGGCGAAATTCGGTCCTTGCGTGGACGCCGAAGTCCTGGCGGGTGTAGGCGTAACCGCCCCAGGCGGTGTAGACCTCTGCCAGGTCCTGAACGGTCTCCCAATTGCGTTCGTCGATCGCCCCTAAGATTCCGGCTCCGTAGGTGCCAGGCTTGCTACCGAAGATGCGGTAAAGCGACGGATTCCCTTCGGACTGGGTCGGCTCTTCCGATGAGTCTTCACCAGACTCTTTGGCCACTTGGTCCTCTTGCATGTGTTTGACGATCATATTGTCTTCGGGCGATTCATCGAGAGAGGCCACCAGTTGCACGGCCTCATCAATAAGTTCTATAAGGTTGGGGAAGGCGTCTCGGAAGAACCCGCTGATTCGCACGGTGACATCAATCCGGGGGCGTCCTAACTCCGAAAGGGGAATTACTTCCAGGCCCGTGACGCGCCGGCTCTCCTCCTGCCACACTGGTTTTACACCCAGCAGGCTGAAGACCTGGGCAATATCGTCGCCGTGGGTCCGCATGGCAGAAGTGCCCCAGATGACCAAGCCAACCATCTCCGGGTATTCGCCCTCTTCTTCCATATATACCTTGAGCAGGGCATCGGCCAGGCCGACCCCCATTTCCCAGGCGGTGGGCGATGGAATGGTCTTGGGGTCTACCGAATAGAAATTCCGCCCCGTGGGCAGGATGTTGGACATCCCCCTGGTGGGTGCGCCGCTGGGCCCGGCGGGAACAAATTGGCCGTTCAGCCCTCGCAGCAGGTTTCCTATCTCGTCCGTCGTCTTCAGCAACGCCGGATGCAGAGTGTCTGTTACGTAGTTCAGCACACGGCTGGCCTGGGCGTCGCTGGTACCCAGGAGTTGTTCGACGGTACCCGCTACGTCCTGGCTTCTAAACCCACCGGTGGCTAGCATGGTATATGCGGAACGGGAAAGGTCTTCCAATCGTTCCAAAAGGTCGCCCTGAGTGCGAACTGGTGTGTCGTCGTTTGCCAATAATGGCGTTGGAATCTTTTCCGGTGCTGGTAGCGAAGGTTCGTCCAGTAAGCTGGTGTAATCCAGGCCGAGAGCTTCGGACAGAGCACGCCTGAGACTGGGTATACCTCCGGTATCCAACCGGGTTAAGACGGACAGCAAACCGGTCATGTGTTCGTCACTGGGGACCTCGCCAAGTACGTGCAGGCCGTCGCGAATCTGGGCGTCTTTCAACTCGCAAAGATACCCATCTATATGGAGGATGAAATCGCCGAAATCTTCGGGCTGTTCGTCCACGCCCAGATCCCGGTCAAGGTCAGCTTGGCGAACCATGTCCCAGATCTGCCCTTCCAGTAACGGTAGCTTGCTGGGGTCCAGAGTTTGGCACTGATAGTGCTCGTCCATCAATTGTTCCAGCCGAGCAATGTCTCCATAGCTGTCGGCGGTGGTCATGGGAGGGATCATATGGTCTATGATTGTAGCGTGGGCCCGGCGTTTAGCCTGGGCTCCTTCTCCAGGGTTATTGATGATAAACGGATAAAACAGGGGCAGGTCTTCTAGAGTGACCTCCGGGTAACACTCGTTGGAAAGACCAATTCCCTTGCCAGGCAGCCATTCCATGGTGCCGTGTTTGCCAACGTGGACCATGGCATCTGCCTTGAAAACGTCCCGAATCCAGCGGTAATAGGCCACATAATGGTGGGTGGGTGTGAGGTCTGGACTGTGATAGACGGCAATGGGGTTTTCGCCAAAGCCCCTTGGCGGTTGTAGACCCACAAACACATTGCCCAGGTCTATCCCGGCAATCGCCAGATCGTCCCCGGTGCGGTAGACCTGACCAGGGGGTTCACCCCAGGCAGCCCGCAGTTCGGTCTGCACCTGTTTGGGGAAGGTTGTGAACCATTCTTTATATTGGGAGCCGGTGACGTGCCCAGCCGCCAGCCTAAGTTGTTCTTCAGTGAGGGTGTCAGTGTCGTTGCTGCATCGCTCGATTATCCGGTGGACCAACTCGTCGCCGTCAGCAGGGATGTCAGTTACGTTGTAGCCGGCATCCTTCATAGCGTTCAGGATGTTAATCACCGAAGCCGGGGTATCCAGGCCAACTGCGTTCCCCACCCTGGCGTCCTTTGTTGGATAGTTGCTAAGGATGATGGCGATGCGCTTTTCGGCGTTTGATTTTAGCCGCAGGCCAGCCCATTTTACGGATAATCTGGCCAGAAAATCCACTCGGTCTGGCCGGGGCAGATTTCTCTGCAGTCGTGCGTCCATTCTGCCGGAGCGGCCATTCCCAACACTGCCTTCGACGCTTGAGCCGACTTCTTCTTTAAAAGAAATGGGCACTGCGATAATGCGACCGTCAAACTCGGGCAATGCCACATTCATGGCGGTGTCGATGGGTCCCAATCCTAGGTCGCTGTCCTTCCAGTCCGATTCCTTGCCTGTGCTGAAGATACCCTGAATGATTGGGACGTTCAGTTGGTCTAGATAATCTACCTGCGGCCCGGTGGCGAAGGTTGCACCGTCATCCTGAAGGTCTGTCATGGACATTCCCATCGTGCTGACGATGCAATGGACACGGGACTGGCCGCTGGAATCGCAGAGTATCTCTGAAAAGGTTCTGTTGCCCTGACCGTCACCCTCCGGGTTGTGTTTCAAACTGAAGGAGTAGACCGGCAGGACGTTGGCTCCCAGCTCTTCCAGTCTTCTGATCAACGCGTCGATGGTCGAAAGGTTATCGCTCATCCAATAGGCCCGGTAAAAGAGGATTGCGATATTTACACGGCCTGCCTGGAACCTGCGGTCGACGAACTCCTGTGCCGTTAGGCCATCGGCTTCGTCCGGGTGGTAAATGCCTTCCCAGGGCACTTCCGCCGGTGCTTCATGGCCGTAATCAGAACCCAGATAAGAATCGCTCAGAAACAGGAAGAGGTTCTGAAAATTGGGAATACCGCCCCTGATTAAATAGGAAAATACGGTATCTAGCTCAGACGGCGGGACGTTACAGGCCGTGACCAGCTCCTGGTCCCATTCCTGGTGGCCAGGGCAGGCGATTAGCGGTTTCCCTTTCTCATGACAAAGGCGGACCAGAGAATCAAATATCTCTGGCATCGCCCGCTTCCCGCCTAACAGGCGGAGCACAACTACATCAGCCTCTGCCACAGCGTCCAGGATCTCTTGCTGGGAGCCTTGTGCTGAAGGCTTTTCTGAGGAGCCGTTAGCCGAACCCAGCGGGGATAGATTGGCGGGGTTGAAGGCCTTAACCTCTGGGAAGTCCGTCGGGAGGCCTTCCAGTGCCCGGTCGGCGGTAAGCAAATCAGTATCGGCCGTGGTGACAAAAAGAATCAAACTGGGAACAATCCTTCCGGTTTTTCCATTACTGCTTTTTCGTTAGTAACAGAAATAAGCCGGTGAAATATCATGCCGGTAAATTTCCGGTAATTTTAAT
>CAVODA010000153.1:0-4369 GCA_963694265.1 Dehalococcoidia bacterium | reverse complement strand
ACATGGGAGTCGCCAAGCTCAAGTCCAACCCGGACATGATCCGGCAGCGCAACGGCATCCGGAATTTCACCCCGGAGCGGGTGCTGTGGGCACCCTGCGCAGTGAAGATGGGCCAAAATAACCGGGTTATCATTGCTGACACCACTCGCCACCGGTTTCAGATCTACCGCAAGAATACGAATCCGGTGTTGGTCTAACACACCTGTAACTGACACGGGCTTTCTCAAGCCCGGCTTCAAAGGCAAACAAAAAAGGCTGAGAGTTAGACGCGGCCTTTTTTCTATGAGCCACCGCCTGTGGCTGGGTGGGAGTGCTACGCGGGCTGGGCCACCGCGCCTTGGAAATGGTTTTCCTAGTCTTTCAGCAGTATTACAGGGAACCGTTGTTACGCTTTATATTGGACAGGTGTATTAAATTAGTAAATACTTATGCCCAAAGATTATTGTTATTAAGCTTGGCAATGATAGCAACGACGATAAAATATAGGGAGGGCGGGTTGGCTCTATTTTCCTGGGGCCAATGGTCACTTTCCTTCGGAATATGCCTAAAAAGCAATAAAAAGGGAGGTCGTATGCCTTCCTTTAAAGTTGCAATGCTAATTATTTGAGGTCTGTGGGTTAGTTGCTACCCACCGGTTGTTTTCTCACCGAGGCAATTGCCTTGACCTGTTCCATCAACATGTCAAAGTTCTCAAATGTGAGGGACTGGGGGCCATCGCATTTCGCCAGATCCGGGTTGGGATGGACCTCAATAATCAGTCCGTGGGCCCCGGCGGCAATGGATGCCAAAGCAACGGGGGTGACCAAGTACCACTTTCCGGTGCTGTGGCTAGGATCGCAGACGATGGGCAAGTGGCTGAGCCGCTTGATCACGGGCACTGCGGCCACGTCTAGGGTGAACCGGGTGAAGGTCTCAAAGCCTCTGATTCCCCGTTCGCAGAGAATCACCTGTTGGTTTCCACCGGCCATCACGTACTCAGCGGCCAGCAGCCATTCCTCGTAGGATGCGGCCAGTCCGCGCTTGACCATTACAGGCTTGTTAAGCTTGCCAACTTCATCCAATAGGTTGTAGTTCTGCATGTTGCGTGCGCCAATTTGCAGGATGTCTGCGTATTTGGCCACGGTTTCAACGTCATCAGTGGCCATCACCTCTGTGATGATGGGCAGGCCGGTTTCTTGCTTGGCAGTTAGAAGAAGCTTTAGACCATCTTCGCCCATGCCGCGGAAGCTGTAGGGAGAGGTCCTTGGCTTGAAAGCACCACCGCGCATTACGGTAGCGCCGGCGGCCTTCACTGCTTTGGCAGTAGAGACCATTTGCTCTTCATCTTCAACGGAGCAGGGGCCGGCCATGATCACCGGATCAGATCCGCCAATCACGGCGTCACCCACTCTGATGATTGTGTCATCAGGATGGAATTCTTTACTGGCCAGTTTGTAGGGCTTGGAAATCATGACAACTTCCACAACCCCATTCATCAGTTCCATTTCATCTTTGAAGTCTGGGGGTATTGACCCCATGACGCCAATTACTGTTCTTTCTACTCCCAGATTAATCTGGGCAACCATTCCCCGGGACTCAATCCGCTCGCGGATGGCTTCCAAGTCATCATTGGTAGTTTCTCGTGACATTACGACGATCATTTCAGAACTCACCTTTGGTCTGTGGATTTATTTGCATCTCGTTTTTCCCGCAAGCGCTATTTTCGTGCTTGTACCGGGCTTCTAGGAGGAGGAACTGGGACAGGCCCTAAACGAGACACCCCACCACTACAGGAGCCTGCGACCGCAGATGCGGCAGGGCTCCACACAATCATCCCAGGCGTATCAACACGGGGGCAGAATCAACGATTTCTAGAGCGCGAAAACTATGCGCGCCTTATGCGCGCAATGACGCAGCCCCTTTCAGATATTTGTATACCAGGTCCTTTGGCTCCCTTTCAGTGTTAACCAGTATAAGTATCCTGATACAACGGGGCAAGCTACCCTCCACCACCACTTGGGTCATATCCATCAGCGGCGCGTTGGCCCAGGCTAATTTACGCGCGGCGGTGGCCGGGAAAGCAGCATCTAAATCCGGGGTTATTGTGAAAAAGACTGCCGCCAATGAATCTTCTTCCAGATCATTAGCGTCGATCAAAGCCTGAACCAATTCGGTTGTGGCCCCGTGGATCGCCTCTTCGGTGTTGGCGTCTGCGGTAGTCGCCCCCCTGATTCCCCGGCATGCTGTCATTGAGTAAATGGCTCCTTAATTTGGGAGCGAGTTTCCGGCCAGTTCAGCAACGAACCGGCTGGTCCGCTCGACCAGTTCTTCTCTAGGCGATTCAAGCATCACCCTGATCAGGGCGCTGCCAACTACTGCGGCGTCCGCAGTTTTACCAACCTCTTCCACATGGGCCCGGTTGGAGATTCCAAATCCCACTGCCAGCGGGAGGGTAGTGTGGGCTTTCACTCGGTCCAATAGTTCATAGCTGCGCCCTGAAACCTGTTCCCGCGCGCCGGTCACCCCGGTAACGCTGATGCAATAGATGAACCCGCTAGCCCTGGCACAAGAGGCTGCGATACTCTCGTCGGTGCTGGTGGGAGCCAATAGCGGAATCATGGAAATATCGTGGGTCTGGCACTCTGCGGTCAAAGGGTCGGCTTCGAATCCTGGCAGGTCCACAGTGATAAGTCCGTCAACGCCGGCCTGATGGCAACGCTGGGCAAATGGGACCAGTCCGTAGGTGTAAATCGGGTTGTAGTAACCCATCAGTATCAATGGAGTGTCGGGAATCTTATCGCGCAAGGCTTCAGCCGCGTTCAGGCAGTCTTCCAGGCTGGTGCCGTTCTGCAGGGCCTTGAAGCTGGAGTCCTGAATCACCGGGCCTTCAGCCAATGGATCGCTGAATGGCACGCCAAGCTCAATGGCGTCAGCACCCGCCGCTACCATCGCCGGGACCAACTCAATAGTGGCTTCCATGTCCGGAAAACCGGCTGTCAGAAACACAATTAGTCCGGGGCGCTTCTGCTCCTGGACTGTATCGAACATAAGCCTAATTCTAGATTCGCCCATACCTGGGACCTGAAGTCCTCCCGACCCGTGACAAAAATAGTGGGTCTCTGGTTTAGGCAAATTTAACGTACAACCCAACCGGTGTCTACCCCTGCGGGTTTTAACAGCACCGGTGCGAGGCCCTAGGCAACCCCGAGACGATACGAGTGATTAGATTCAGCTGCTAAGAGCCTGCAAGCCCACCGCCAAGGCATTTTGGCCGGCATGAGCACCAATGGCTGCCCATAGGGAGCCAGTGCGCCAATATAGCCAGGCCAGGAGAAATCCGGTGATGAAGATTGGAATCATCACGCCAATGGAAAGGTGGAAGACGCTGAACACCAGCGCGCTGACCGTGATGGCCATCCATGGGTTCATCTTGGGCAGCAGACCTCGGAAGATGAACCCGCGGAAGAATATCTCTTCGCTCAGAGGGGTGACGAAGGCCAGGGCTTGGAACGTCAGCAGCATGGCCAGACCGTCAAATATTATATCTGACTCCACCGACGACGGGATCAATATTTCCCAACCCAGTGCATCCACGAGACCAGCATAAATAGAGGTCGCGGTCAAACTGGTGGCCAACACGCCCAGCATCATCAATACGGTTCGTTTGCGTGGCCGTTGGACACAGCTCAGTCGCAGCACTGCCAGTGGGTACCGGGCGTGGCGCAGGCCAAAGTACCAAACTGTGGCGAAGATGCCCAAGGCCATCAGGTGGACGCTAATCCAGGTGGCTACCGCGTCTTCTTGCTCCGGATAGACCGACGCCACCAATGAGGCCACCATTGCCGCCGAGAACAGGGCGAAGATGACGACGATTATGCCGAGGATGATCTGACCGCCACACCAAGTCACACCGCCCATCCGCCGGGGTGCCCCCCTAGTGCTATTAGAGGCGGGCGCGGCAGCTACTTCAGAGTCATCACCGTCCGCAGCTCTGACAGACTGGTAGCCGCAACCGGGGCAATAATTCTGGCCCAAAGCCCAATCACGGCCGCAACTGGAACAGAAGGAAGGTTCTACGGAAGGGTCAGCGAATTCGCTCACAGCCAGCTCCGGTGTGTTATCGCCTAGTTGTTCAGGATTGTCGGCGTTTGTAGCAAGTCGTGGATTATTATAGCTGGACTGCAAATTCAGTCCGTGCATACATCTCAAAAATCATCAATTTCAAGTATACCAATGTGGCCACTATTACCAAGTCTTTATTTGGGCAATAGCTCAAAATCGCGACTGATTTGATTGCCAGAAAATGGCCCGTCAGCCATAATGGTTGCGGCCCACACCCGGCCTACGCACTCGGCAATTGTGAGCTCCCAATACGGGCTCCCAGTACGAG
>CAVODA010000152.1:0-4385 GCA_963694265.1 Dehalococcoidia bacterium | reverse complement strand
TTGGCCCCGGCAACTATGGAAAGAGCCGCCTGACCTGGGTCCAACTGCCCTTTTAGCTGGCCCATTACCGAACCAAGGTCCTGTGGCTTGATGGCAAATACCACCAGGTCTGCTTGTTGAGCGGACTTTAGGTTGTCTTCATCAGCGGCGACGCCAAACTGGGTCGAGAGATACTCCCGCCGAGCTGGCACGGGTTCGCCAACGCTGATGTCACCTGGGTCGGCTAGTTTGCCGGACAGGACTCCGTGGAGGATGGCTTCTGCCATCTTGCCCCCACCAATGAAAGCCACTTTCATCTTATTGTTCCGTTCCTTAAGAATGAGTCGGACGAATGATTACGTTGTTTCGTGGCCAAATCAAGCCTGTGAATACCGGGAATCATTATAGCACCGGTATATAGGATTAAGCTGAAATCAGTCTCTTGTTGACGCCTTTTTAACGATTAGAATTTGGACATTCCGTCGCCGCGGGCCAGTGAAACTGCCAACCGGATCGATTCCAACATGCTCTCGTGGAAGGCAATGCCTTTCCCGGCGATATCAAAAGCCGTGCCGTGGTCAACGGATGTCCGGATGAACGGCAGACCCAGGTTGGCAGTGATGCTTTCTTCAAAGCCATAGACCTTGACCGGTATATGACCTTGGTCATGGTACATGCAGAGCACCACATCATATTGGCCTTGGATGGCCTGGTGAAAGATGATGTCCGCTGGTACCGGGCCCAAGGCGTTGATACCCCGCGCCTGGGCGGCCTCGATTGCCGGCAATATCTCTTCAGCCTCTTCATCGCCCATTAGACCGCCGTCGCTGCCGTGGGGGTTAAGCGCCGCGGTACCGATTCTTGGGTTCTCAAACCCGTAACTGACAAAACTATCGTGGGTGAGCTGCAGATATTCTAGGATCCGATCTTTTTTGACCAGTTCGCACGCCCGACTCAATGATCGGTGGGTACTCAGGTGGACAACCCGCAGGTTTTTGGCCATCAGCATAGTGGCCACCAGTTCGGACTTGGACAGTTCCTGTAGCAGTTCCATATGGCCGATGGATTTATAACCGGCCAGGCCGGCAGCTTCTTTATTAAGTGGCGCCGTGGCCAATGCGTCGACCACTCCGGCCAAGGCTAATTGACCGGCCTTAGTCACCCATTCCATGGCCGCCTTGCCACAGGTGGGGCTGATCTTACCAACGGTAATGTCTTCTGGATTCAGGTTGTGGATGTCCACAACTTCAATCACTCCAGGTTCCGCGCCGCCGACCGTGGTCTCATCCACCTCTTTGATTTTCAGAGGGAGTCCAGTTAGCGCAACCGCCTGTTCCATTGCATAGACGTTTCCCACCACCAAGGGGCGGCAAGTGGCATAGACAACGGGGTCGGCCATGGCTTTTACCACAACCTCCGGGCCGATGCCGCAAGGGTCTCCCATGGTGATTGCGATTGCGGGTTTTGCAGAATTTTCTGCTGTGGACATGACGTTTTCCTTCAGCCCTTGTTGGGGGGGCGCAGATAGTAACCAAAGTTGCTATCTGACGAATATCGTTGAGTTTTGTTTGGTTATGTAATCAAGGGGGCCAGACGCGTCGAAATTATAGCATGGGTAGGGTTTTATACCCCTAGATTTGTATGGTATGGTTACGTCTCTCTGGACGAATTGGTCCGCATCGTTCGAATAATTTGGTTATCTTTCTTCGGACAAATGGCTCGGTATAAAGAGTCAAAAAAAGAGTCCCCGGCATGGCCGCCGGGGACTCTGGGAAGGCAGCCAGACTGGTACAGGAACCGCACCGCACATGAGACTCGATTAGCCGCAGCAGCAGTCGGACTCCACACCACCCATCCTGTTCCAGTCGGGCCTGCCTGAAATTTCTTTTTTAGGTCCTCTAACCTCTCTTCCTTTCCATACGACTCCATACGACGTTTTACTAAAGCTGTACCCTAGTCAGTTGGTCGCACTTGTTCCAACTGCAGGTAAAGCTGCGCCTTAGTCGCTTAGTCGCACTTGTTCCAACTGCAGGAAACACACTTCATGCAACCCTCTTCAAATATGACCGGGGTATTGCACTCTGGGCATTTGCGTGCGTTCAGTATCTCATTGGCGTGACCATTTCCGTTTCCGTTGCCATTTCCATTGCCATTCACAACTTGCGGCGTGAACTTCAATTGAACTTCGCTGGAAGCAATGGCATCGCCATGCTCTTGGGTGCCGGTTGTGTGCCGTTCCAAGGCCAGCGCCACTGCGTCGGGGCCGGAGCGCACCAGGGTGCCTTCATCCCAAGCAGGACAGCAGGTGATACCGCGTAGCTGGTCAATAACCGTGGCCGGCTCAATTCCAGAGCGCAGCGCCAGGGACACCAGTCGAGAGATCGCCTCCAATTGGGCCGAGTCACAGCCACCGGCTTTGCCCAGGTTGCCGAACAGTTCGAAGGGCGTATCTGCCTCGTCAAAGTTGATGGTTACATACATATTTCCATGGCCGGTGCGCACTCGTTCGGTGACACCTCTGATGGACTGAGGCCGTTTGCGAGGAGCCAATACCTCTTCCGCCGCTTCATCACTTGTTCCCGTCTGACCGGTGCTGAGCACCTGACCGGCCTTGCTGCCATCTCGGTAGACGGTGATGCCCTTGCAACCAAGTTCATAGGCCATCATGTAGGCGCCAGCAATCTCTTCCACGGTGGCGTCATGGGGGAAGTTGATGGTCTTTGAGACCGAGTTATCAACGTACTCCTGAACCGCACCCTGCATCTTTACGTGCCAATCAGGCGCAATGTCATGGGAAACCCGGAAAACATCCTTGACCCACTCTGGGATGTCCATCGTTTCCAGGCTGCCGGTCTGAGCCAACTCCTCCATCAAAGTTTCGGAGTAAAACCCTTCCTGCTTGGCCACAGCCTCGAAGTAGGGGTTGCCTTCGACCATTCTGGTGTTGTCCATGACGGTTCGGACGTAGCTCAGAGCGAACAACGGCTCGATACCGCTGGATGCTCCGGCAATGATGCTGATGGTACCGGTAGGAGCGATGGTGGTTGGCGCTGAGTTACGCATGGGACGCACAGAGCCGTCCGCGCTGGGCTGACTATAGATGCTGCCGTCCCAGGCCGGGAACGAACCCCGTGCTTGGGCCAGCTCTCCGGAAGCCTGATGGGTCCGCTCTTGGATGCGGCGCATCACGTCGCGGGCGGTCTGCAGGCCTTCTTCCGAGTCATACCGGATGCCCAATTCAATGAGCAGGTCAGAGAACCCCATGACGCCAAGGCCGATGCGCCGGGTCTTCTTGCTCATTTCTTCAATTTCAGGAATCGGATAGTTATTCATATCGATAACGTTATCCAACAGGTGGACGGCGATATCGACGGTCTCATCGAGACGCTCCCAATTGATTATGGTGTCACCGTTGGCGATGCTAACCATGCGGGCTACGTTGATGGAGGCCAGGTTACAAGACTCGTGGGGGAGCAGGGGCTGCTCGCCGCACGGGTTGGTGCTTTCTATGGCTCCCAACTGCGGGTTGGGGTTGTCCCGGTTAATCAAGTCCAGGAAAATCAGTCCTGGGTCGCCGGTCTTCCAGGCCATGTTGGTCAGCATGTCAAACACGTCTTTGGCGTTGCGTTGACCAGTTATCTGGCCGGTGCGCGGGTTGACCAGGTCATACTCTTGACCGGCCTTGACGCGCTCCATGAAGTCTTTGTTAACGGCAATAGATATATTGAAATTGCTCAGGTTCTTGCCGTCTTCCTTGGCGCAGATGAACTTCTCAACGTCTGGATGGTTAACGTTCAAGATGCCCATGTTTGCGCCGCGCCGGGTACCGCCTTGTTTCACCACGTCTGTGGCGGCATCAAAGGCACGGATGAAACTGACGGGACCGCTGGCAATCCCACCAGTGGATCCAACCACGTCACCCTCGGGGCGGAGACGGTTAAAAGAGAACCCAGTTCCGCCACCACTCTTATGAATGAGGGCGGTCTGCTTGACCTTGTCAAAGATGGAACCCAGGTTGTCTTCAATAGGCAACACAAAACACGCCGACAACTGCTGTAGCTCACGCCCGGCATTCATCAAAGTGGGCGAGTTCGGAAGCAGTTCCAGACGCTGCATCGCTAAGAAGAACTTGTCTTCAGTGGCCTGCCGCTGTTCTTCAGTGGCACCGTAATTCCTGTCGGCCTGGGAGAGGTTCTCGGCTACGCGGCGGAACATGCCCACCGAGTCTTCCAGGATGTTGCCCTCCCGATCCTTGGAGAGATAGCGTCGCTCCAACACCACTTTGGCATTGGTGGTTAATTCTGTAGACCGATCATTGGTCTGTTGGGCTATTCCAGCGGCCTCAAGAGCCGTAGATATACGTCGTCGTCGTTCCCTAATATCTGAACTAGTTCCAGTCTGCGTTG
>CAVODA010000151.1:0-4478 GCA_963694265.1 Dehalococcoidia bacterium | reverse complement strand
AAACTCATCCGCCGGGTCAGCCAAACTATTCCAACGGCAATAATCCCAGGTAATCGGCATCGTAGGCCACAATCGAGCCAATCTCCACCTGCTCATCAAGGGGAACCGACCCGGGAGCTCCGCCGCCTTCTGGCAGATTACCAATGGTCCAGTCTTCAGTAAACGCTTGCATCCGAGCCTGGTCAACGCCCAATAGCTCGCCCAATACGTACTCATTGGCTTCCCCAAGTTGGGGCGCCGGGCCCTTGATCCGGGCTTCGCTTTTAGAGAATTTCCATCCTCGGCCCACGTAACCCTTGTCGCGTAGTTCCACTTCAGGCGGGTTATGAACCGTCTCAAAGAACCCTCTGTCAATATACTGAGGGTCGGTCAGCGCCTGTTTGGCCGTCAGCACTGCGCCGGACGGCAGTCCCGCTTGCTGCAATGTCTCCATCACCTGATAAGAGGTCTGTGCCGAGGTCCAAGCCGTGATGATCGCATCCAGGGCTTCTTGGTGCTGCCGCCGGGCTATCGGGTCGGCGAACCGGTCATCTGAAGTTAGCTCTGGCTGGCCAATGGCCTGGCAGATCGCCACCCAGTCGGCGTCGTCACGGGTCGCGATGGCTACCCATTGGTCGTGCCCTTGGCAGGAGTAGACGCCGTGGGGCGATAGGAAGGGATGGCGGTTTCCGATGCGCTGGGTGCGGCGATCGTTGAACGCAAAGTCTAGTAATCCAGCCCCAATAACCGAAGTACCCGTTTGATACATCGCCAAATCGATCCATTGCCCTTGACCAGTTCGAGCCCGCCGCAGCAACGACCCCATCAGAGCGCCGAGAGCCGTCCACGACGCTAGGAAGTCGGAATAGGAGTTGCCCATCTTGTTGGGAACATCGCCTTCTACTAAACACCCTTCCGGTCCCGATTCCATGTATCCCATGAACGCGCCGGTGCCGTGGGTTGGCTCTAGTGCCGAGGCCATAGCGCCAAAGTTGCTCCAGGGTCCGCTATGCCCGTAGCCAGTATTAGACACCATGATTAGGTCTGGCTTGTGGGCCTTGAGGCTCGCATAGTCCAGTCCGAACCGGGCCATCACCCTGGGGGTGAAGTTTTCCAAGACCACGTCACATACGCTAACCAAGTCTTTGATTATCTGCTGCGATGCTTCGTTCCTGAGATCCAGTGTCAGGCTCCGCTTGCCACGGTTCAGGTTTTGGAAAGTTCCGCCCTGCTCCCACCAGCGTTCGCCGGGTTCGTTATCCGGGAAGGGGCCAGTGATGGTTCGGGTGGTGTCCATGAACTGGGTCTGGCAGGTATCAATTTTGATTACCTCAGCGCCGAGGTCGGCCAGGTTGGCCCCGGCAAAGGGCATGGCAAAGACCCGGCTGAGGTCCATAACTCTGATGTTTTTCAAGGGAGCGTTTTCGGAACAAGCTGGGGACATGAGTCTGGTCTCTCTTTATCCTGGTTTCTATATATGGAAGCAGATGTGTTTAGATGACTCCGAGTTGACGGAGCGATACCAGGTCTTGGGCTGAATAGCCCAGCTCTTGACCAAATATCTCCGAATTGTGCTGGCCCAATAATGGGGCCGGTTGGGAGTCGGTCAGTGGCTCTCCGGGCAACCGCACCGCCATTCCGGGGTATTTAGCCTGTCCGACCACCGGATGGTCTACTTCAACAAAGAAGTCCCTGGCCTCCAGGTGCGGGCAATTGAAAAGGTCTCCGGCGTCCTGGGCCATGCCGAATACCAAACGGGCTTCACCCGACGCCAGGAATAGCGGCATTCGGTCCCATTGGGCTAGGCCCTTGGTGAGCAGTTCTTTCAACTCCTCGCCGTGGGCAACGCGCCCCGCGCCGGTGGAGAATTTTTCGTCCAGCAGTTCTTCCAGTCCGATGAGATTGGCGATGACTTCCCACGGACGGGAGCCCTGTACTGACGGCGCAACATAGCCGTCGCGGGCGGGCATAAGTTCTTCAAAGCCAGCCCCGCGTACCGGACGCCGTCCTTTCACAGCGCCCATATAGTTGTAGTACGGCAAGGGCTGGACCAGATGCGCACCCAGACACTCCGCAGCCGACACATCCACATGCTGACCTTCGCCGGTACTGAGTCGGGCAAAGAGGGCTATTTGGGTCGCCGCGGCACCGTTGGCACCAGCCACATAGAACGACTGGTCCAAGACATTCCGCAGCGGAGGCTGGTCTGAGTCTCCAGAGTGGTACATCAGACCGCTCAGGGCGTAGGTGACGATGTCCGTTGCTTGGTAATCATGGTACGGCCCGGTCTGACCGAAGGGAGCGATAGACGTAACAACCAGTCCAGGGTTCACCGCAGACAGGGATGCATAGTCCAGACCAAGCTCTTTGCTAACGGACGGCGGGTAGTTATCCACTAAAACATCGGCATCAGCCAGAAGACGGTCCAACAATTTACGGCCGCTGACGCTGGACGGATCCAGGGTCACGCTCTTCTTGTTCGTGTTCAGATAGAGAAAGGTCAAGCTCTTTTCCGGGTTTGGGTCGTCACCGGCGAAGGGTCCCATTCGGCGGGCCAAGTCGCCAGAGCCCGGTGTTTCCACCTTGATGACCTCCGCCCCATAGTCGGCCAGAATTTTGGCACACCAGGGAGCAGAGATACCCGAGCCCATGTCCAGCACCCGGAAACCGTTCAGCAGGTCGGCTGGCATCAGTCTTCCACTGCCCAGACTAAGGGTAGGCTCTGGCCCTTCTTGGGCAGCACAACCGTGCCACGGCCAGTGGCGGTGGTGTCGCCCCGGTTGTTCGTCAGGTTCACTTCGCAGTCTACATAACCGTAGCCGTTGACCTCACGAACAGCGGTGACAACGCCTGAGCCGGTGATGATGTCGCCGGGATAGTCCATCCCCCTGTGTTCCACATAGAACCGCTTGAACCAGCCTTGCGGCCCGGCCAGTTTGATCATCAACTGCCCAAGATATTGGTTCTTCAGGGAGCCGTTCACCACAACATTGGAAAGACCCTGGTGAATCTGGGCAAAGGGCAGGTCCCAGTGAATCCGGGCGTAGTTGCCATTGGCCGCCGCCCAACGCACCAGGTGAGTGGTTGTCAGCGGGCCTTTAATCACTTGGTCCAACTCCATGCCCACCGATACATCTTCAAAATGCCTCTGTTCGCCGGGGGTATGAATTGTCCTGGGTACCGTATGGTCTGGCGCGGGGGGCGAAATCACCACCGATTCCAGTCCTTCACCGGCGTCATTGACCGCCTGCACGTCTTCACCGGGCGGGCGACTCCGGTGGATGCTCACACGGTCGGCCACGCTAATGGCGTCGCCGTGTTGGTTGGTCTGGGTCTCACGCCTAACGATGAATACCAGAGGGCCAGAACGGCCCTGTTTCTCAAAGATGTCCACCACTTTGAATTGGCGGGTTACCCAGTCTCCAACGTAGGCGGGACGCAGAAATTGCCAATCGCTACCGCCATTTAAACCGTAGCTGTTGAACGGCAGCGGAACGTCAAAGTGGGACTCCTGTCCGGCGCCGAAATAGCCGATGGATGGGGCAATGTCCTTCCAGGTGGCCAACGGCGGGCAGAGCAGTCCCTTGAACCGGCTGGCCTCGGCCTTGGCTTTATCGATGTAAAGGGGGTTCGGGTCCTCAGTGGCGTCGGCCACATCGTAGGCCATCTCTTCACTGAGGCCAAATCGGTTTCGTTCGGGTTCGGACTCGGTGCCGATCAGGGCACGGACCTCTGGAGTGATCAGATTATCTGCCATTTATTTGCTCCCGGTAGTAGTCCTAAATTAATAGTTCTAGGTTGGTATTTTCAGGTGGACGCAGGCGTGCGTCGAGTGCAGTTTAGCATACCGCAGACAGGCTGGCGGGGTGTATCATGTGGCCTGCTAGAAATTAACCCGGCCAGCACTTATTCAGGCGGTTCTGAAAAGTTTATACACGAATATTCAGCCGGACAAGAGCGAGGATTAAATGACACTAAACGAGTTTATCGAAGACGCATTCAATTGGGAACAGGAATACCTCCTGGACGCCCTAGGGGACTTAACACCGGAGGAGTTGATGTCGCGTGCAGGCCCGGAGGCTAACCCTATTGGCTGGATTCTGTGGCACATGACCAGGGTCGAAGACATGTGGTTCCAGTTCTTCATCCAACGCGAGACTGAGATTTGGGCCAGGGACGGTTGGGACGAGAAATTTGGCCTACCAGCCAGGGACAACGGCTTTGGCCACACCCTAGAGCAGGTGGCCGACTTCCCAGCCTACGACCTCGCCGAGATGCTGAAGTACGGCGCTGAAGTTAGAGCTGCCACGCTTAACTACTTGAAAACCGTCACCGCAAAGCAGATGGACGTGGTCCCCAGAGAGGCCCGCCCGGAAATGTCCGTCGGCAGAATATTCCGGCAGGTGGTCGGAGAGATGTACCAGCATCAAGGCCACATTGCCTACCTGAAAGGGCTTATCCGGTCAGGAAAGTAGCAACGCTCCAGGTGATTTGAACCG
>CAVODA010000150.1:0-4480 GCA_963694265.1 Dehalococcoidia bacterium | reverse complement strand
GCAAATGACATCACATTGTCATACATCCAGCCGTGGACCTCCTTGGTCTGCTCGGCAAGCTTCGTCGGGTCTACCTGGAGCAGAGCGGCGGAGATGTGCTAATCCAACCACGGGTGGTGGGTTCCATCGGTATAGGTCGAGTCAATCGTGTAGTTGGAGGCTCCTATGATCGGAGACAGGCGTGTGCCAACGGTTAGGCAGGTGATGCCAACGTAATTCCTGGTGATTAACGAGGGCTGAAGGGTGGCGTAGGGCAAGGCCTGAATCTTGACGGAGATGCCGATGTCTTCCCAATACTGGGCAACGGCATGACAGGACTCGACCTCCGCTGGAGCGTTTCGGATGTCCGGCGTCAATGTGATATCGAAACCATCGGGGAAACCGGCTTCGGCCAACATCTGCTTGGCCAGTACCGGATCGAATTCGTAGTTCCAATCTGGGTTTTGTCTATGGTCGTGGCCCATCCAGTCCCTGACGGACTGAACCCGCTCGAACCCAGCCAAGAGTTCGTCAACGATGGTCTGGCGGTGAATGGCGATGTTCATCGCTCGCCGTACCTTAAGGGCCGTGGCCCACGCCTCAAACTCGGTGTCCATATCACAAGAAACCCAAGCATTACCGCAGTCGTAAGCCGGGTAAGAGTTGCCCTCTTTGCCCACTCCGTAGTATTGGCCGTGGAAGTTCAGCCCGGACTGACCGCCGTTGGCCCAGCCGGTGACCGAAGCGCCTTCTACAGCTTCTACGGTGGGCAGGGAGTCGAAAGCCATGGTGAATATGTCCAGATTGCCGGTCTGGAAGCCGGCTACCCGAGCAGATTCCTCAGGGATGGTCCAGTAGACCAATTCATCAAAGTAAGGGGTTTGGCGCCAGTGGTCTTGAACGGCTTTAAACTTCCAGAAGGAGCCGCTCTGATGGTCTATGACTTCCCAGGGGCCGGTGGAGGCGATGTCTACGCTCGCGTCCTCGATCCCAAGCTCCTCAGACTGTCTCTTGCTGACCGCCCAGAAGCTGACACCGGCCGCGTTGCGGGAGAACTCAAAGACCGTTGTGGGCACCCATGGCTTGGTGTTTGTGACGGTGAACGTGTAGTCGTCGACTATTTTAGTTTCTGAGTTCCCTTTGCCGTTGTGGTCGTAATAATCTCCCATGATTCCAGCGCGGGCGAGCTTGGCCCCCAAATGGAACTGTTCCGCAAAATAGACTACGTCCTCTGCTTTCATTTCTCCATAACCCTTGTGGAACTGGATGCCGGGCCGCAGTTTCCAGGTCCAGGTTAGGAAGTCATCGGAGATATCCCAGGACAAGGCAATCATCGGGTTGGGTAGGATTTCCTCTCCGATGGTAACCGGGCCCTCACCTATGGAACTGGACATATATTGAACCCTGGGACTAGAGGCCTCGGACGGGTGTCCTTGGAAGATACCGGTCTCGGCCACGCCGTGGTTGAGAGTGCCTACCGGCTTAACTTCCGTGATGGGCACTCTAGTAGCTTCAGGCAGAGCGGTTGGCCTAGCTGTAGTGCTGCCCGACGATGATGAGCCTGTGGTAGGCTGGGGTGCTGCAGTTGGCGAGTCTGTTGTAGATCCCGAACTGCTTGGAGTTGAGGTTGCCGAAGACCCGCAGGCGAATAGCAAGGCAACGAACAAAAGAACCATTACCCTGGGTAATTGAGCCTAGAGGGGTTTGGCGAAGGACAGTTCGTGGGAATCGGGGTCATTTATGTGGAAGTAGCGTTCGCCCCATGGCGCGTCGGCCGGTTTAGTGGATGGGGTAAGACCTGCTTGCACCAAACGCTGGTGGAGCGCGTCTACATCGTCTACGCGGAAAATCAGCCTACCCCACCAAGCTGCAGTTCGATCTGGTTGCAAAGTGAGATTGAGGTAGCCTTCGCCAATTCTGAAGCTGGTGAATGAAGCCGAGGCACCACCGTAGAGCATTTCCAATCCCACTTTCTCTCGGTAGAATTCCACTGAAATTGCCATGTCGGCTACGATTAAGGTGACTGCGCTGATGGACTGAACGCTCAATCTGTCCTTCCTATATAAGCGCTGTTAAGCCGTTAAATAAAAGCGACGTTAAGACTCGAGAATAAATGAGCCGGCGAAAAAGACCAAGAGAAGGGATTAACCTCGTCGGCGTCGATTACGCCCTGGCAACCCAGGGAAAATACCCTCTTCCAAGACCCAGTCCATTCTCCGCTTCAAAGCATCCACTTCCTCTGGAGGCAAAATTCTGACCAGTTCTTGGACTAGGCTGGGCTGGGAATTGGTGGCTGAATTCAGCTGATTTCGCAGATCAATCAACGATTGCAGTAAATGTGACGGAATCAGTTCACTGGAGAAATCCCAAATCACCGTGCGGACCTTCATCTCTTCATGGAAGGTCAAACCGTGATCAATGCTCCAAACCTTGCCTTCAGAACCCATCAGCAGGTGGTCCGCCTTTCTGTCGGTGCTGTTGGCTACTAGATCAAAACAGGCAATTACCCTCAGTTGGTCAGCGCAGCCTTGTTCAAGTGTGTAGTAGTTTTGTTTGGGGTCATGGTCAACAAATTGCTGTACCGAGCCGATTCCGTACGGGCCATCTCTGATAATCGTAAAGGGGATGATGTCCCAACCAAGAATCTCGCTCAGCAAGTAAGCACAGTACTCTCTTTTATAAAGAGTGCCACTGGGGAAATCCCAAAGGGGGGCTTCTCCGTCGCGAGGTTTGTAGATGGCCAAGCTTTCGCTGCCGTGGAGCTCAATCTTGACCAAGAAGGTGTAATTTGAGCCCTGCAGGGTCAAATCGTGGGAGACGATTTCGCCGTGGCGAATAATCTCGGTGGCGATCGGGCCGGTTTGTGGCCCGGAGCCAGGCTCTATATTCGAATCAGAATTCGACTCGATCGTCAAAAGGTCAATCCTGCGGTGCTACTTTTGAAGTCGGAGCTCGGGTAGTTCAAGTCCAAGCGGGAATGCAGCTTGAGGATAAGGCCGGCGTTTAGCCAGCCTCCAAGACGGTATGCCCGTTGGCTCTGGGGCAAGCGTGGCCATCTGGGTTGATGGGCTGTCCACAAAGGAAGCATGTAGGCCGACCGGCGGAGCAAATCTTAAGAGATTCTTCGCCTAATACAATTGCCTGAGCAGTCGTTATCCAAAAACCGACCGATTCCGTCTCAGGAGCATCGGCTGAATCGTCACTTTGCGGGTCGCTCCCCTCAGAACCCAAGGGAGAATCACCTTCTGGCATCTCGATACTTTCCCGCTCGTACGCTTGAAGGTAAAAGGCATTGCTATCTTTGTCATAGCTCAGGAGCATCTGGCCGGCTTTGAAATCTATGGTCAGTTCCCCGCCAGACCATACGCCCTCGCGAAGGTCGCTTTCTTTGTCACGGTCCTCTTGAGAGAGGCGGCCCACCATATCACGTAGATAGACGCCCAGTTGCAGAAGCTGTTCTTTTTCCATCCAGACAGAGGATGTTGCAGCTCCGGATATGGCGTCCACGCGAAATGTCCGGAGGCCAGGTTCACCAAAGGTCAGTGCTTCAATGCTGACAGCGGCACCAATATCGTATTTAACTTTGTTTGATTCCACGTTCATTATCATAGCCGCCGTCGATTCTCTGTGGCAAGGGTGAAACAACGGCACAAATTTGAGTTACGCGCCCAAACCAGCTATCTGGTGAAACTCTAGGGTTCAGAATTTGTTGCCTGAGCTCGTTGGCAAAGGTTGCTTGGCAGAAGTAGATTTGCAGACGTTGATTGTATGTATAATCCACCCATTCACCGACACGAGTAACAATATTGAGGAGGAGCACTGATGGCACAGGGATTGACGATGGAGATGGTTCAAGCAGCAATGAAGGCCATGATGGACAAGGCGATGGAAAAGCCCACCGAGCCGATTGCGATGTGCATTGTTGACGCAGCCGGCAACTTGGAGGCCTATGCCAAGATGGACAATCTACGGATGTTTAGCCGCCGCCACGCACAGAGGAAGGCCTACACCTCTGCAATGATGGGAATGGATTCAGTTGCCCATGCAGAGCGACTGCACGGCGGTGGCCGGAACATCGCCGACTTGGGAGACCCAATGATGACCTTTGGCCAAGGCGGCTTGGTAATCATGAAAGACGGGGTCATATTGGGCGGAATTGGTGTGGGTGGCTACCCCAGCGGCCAGTCCGACGAAGACATTTCCCGAGTTGGCCTCGACGCGATGAACCTTTAGCCGATTCTTGCTTGGGTAATAACCCAGTTAGAGTTTGAGATTCTTACGCCCCGGAAAATTTTCCGGGGCGTTTTCTATTTGCCATAATCAGGATCGAGACGGCTCAAAATTCTGAGAACTGCAGGAACGTTGTCTCACTACTGTAGGCGTTCAGCGATAATGGGACATTTTTAAGGGGAGAGAAACATGAGGGAGATGGGGTGTTTGGACTCCTGGTGCAGGGTATAGATCTACCCCACCGAAGAAGGAGCCAGAAGTGTCCCAGAGC
>CAVODA010000149.1:0-4484 GCA_963694265.1 Dehalococcoidia bacterium | reverse complement strand
AATGGCCGGCAGTGATAGGACTCGCCGCAAGATAGAAGGTCGTACGGCCTCGGATTCGTCCTGTGAGTATTCGTCCTCGAGCATTCGATCAACGGGCTAGACGGCATGCATGGCTAGCGAAGCTGCTTGGGCAGGCTGAACGTGATGTCTTCCTCAACGCCCGATATCATGGTCACCTTGTCTGGTGACAAACTATCGATCACGCTCTCAACCAACACCTCTGGTGTGGAAGCCCCGGAGGTGATACCAACGTTATTCTTGCCTACTAGCCATTCTGGCTTGATCTCTTCCGGCCCGTTGATTAGATAGGCCGGAACTCCCAGGGACTCGCCCACCTCCCTGAGTCGATTGCAGTTGGAGCTATTCTGCGCTCCGATCACCAAAACAATGTCTACTAACCCGGCCATCTTATAGACGGCGTCCTGCCGGTTGGTGGTGGCGTAACAGATGTCGTTTCGCACCAGCGCGTTGGGGAATTTGGCTTTGATGGCGTCAATGGCCTGGGCGGTATCGCCAACGGAAAGCGTGGTCTGAGTGAGCACCGCCACTTCTTCTTCAGAATCCCAACCAGTGAATTCCGTTTCCCCTTTATCATCGACCAGGGTCATCTCCACCTGGCCCATGGTGCCGCGAACTTCCTGATGGCCCTTATGCCCCACCAGCAAGACTTTCTTGCCCTCGCGGTGGTATTTCTTGGCCTCGTTATGGACTTTGGTGACCAGAGGGCAGACAGCGTCAATCACGGTCAGGTTCAGCGCCTTGGCCTTAATAAAATCGTCTGGAGGGGAGCCGTGGGCGGAGAATACCACCAGCGAGCCCTCAGGCACTTCTTCGATGTCTTCTACAGTAATTGCGCCACGCCGCTCCAGGTCACTGACAACGTACGGGTTATGGACGATCTGATGTTTAACGTAAACCGGCGGTCCATACTTCCTCAGGCACATATCTACCACGTCAATGGCCCGAACCACACCGGCACAAAATCCCCTGGGGGAACTGAGTAAGACCTGCAAGGCCTTGCCTCCTATATTGACCTGGAAGACGGTAAATCGGATTGTAAAAACCGCCCCAGTTCGTAAGCGCTTATAGTCCCGGTTAGCTGCCATCGAGACTTTGATTAGTGTCCCAACCGAAGCCGTTAGGGGCAACGTTCAGACGCTGTTAATCATAGCGTATGCGGTTGTTTATTTATACGTGTTTAAGCTCGGGTGAAATTCGAGGAATTACCCCCTTTTTGCGGCAATCACTATGCTATAATCGGCCTTGCTCAAAATCCAAAATTCGGTACAACCATGTCTGATTACAAATACCTCCTACTTGAAAAAGACCCGGTGGAACATATCGCGCGGTTGACCATCAATCGCCCTGACCGCCGAAACGCCCTGACCGATGAAGCCACTGAAGAAATGGGCCATGCCCTTGAAGATGTGGCCGATGACGACAACATGCGGGTCTTGATCCTCACTGGCGCCGGAGGTTCATTCTGCGCTGGCGCTGATTTGAACACCTTGAAAGGTGGCAGCGACCCCGGTGTACTTACCTCTGAGAACAGCGACGACATCCGCCGGGGCTTCAGGGGCCCTCACAAAATGATTCTGGCAGTGCAACGGATGGAAAAGCCGGTCATAGCCATGATCGACGGGACCGCCGTGGGGGCAGGGTTCGACCTAGCCTGCGCCTGCGACATCCGCATCGCCACAACCAAGGCCCGCTTCATGGTGGCCTACATCCGCGTGGGTCTCTTCCCTGGCTTTGGCGGCACCTGGCTCTACCCCAGAACTCTGGGCAGCATGGGCAAGGCCGCAGAACTACTGTTCACCGGTGACTTCCTAGAAGCTGACGAGGCCTACCGCCTGGGCTTCTTGAACCGCTTGGTGGAAGTTGAAGACCTGGAATCAACTACAATGGAAATGGCAAAGAAAATCGCAGCCGGCCCGCCTGTGGCCATGCGCCTTTCCAAGCTGATGCTCTATAAAGGTCTGGAGTTTGACCTTGAAACTGCCTTGAAGATGGCCGCCGCTGCGGAGACAATCACGCTAACCTCCCGTGACCACGAGGAGGGCACGCTGGCAATCCGAGAAAAGCGTAAACCAAACTACGAGGGCCGTTAATGAACCCGATTCTTGACGAGCTAAAGGTATTCACTGGGAATGGCCACCCGGCTCTGGCCCAGTCAGTCTGCGATTACCTCCAGATTCCCCTGGGGAAAGCTGAGGTTTTTAAGTTCGCCAACGACAACTCGTTCGCCCGGATTCATGAAAATATCCGTCAGCGTGACGTCTTCATAGTCCAGCCCACATGCTTCCCGGTCAACGACAACCTAATGGAATTGTTGATTATGATTGACGCCTGCAAACGGGCGTCGGCCGGTCGTATCACCGCCGTGGTCCCCTATTACGGCTACGGACGCACCGACAAGAAAGACCAACCGCGTGTTCCCATCACCGCCCGCCTGGTGGCCGACCTACTAACCGCTGCCGGGGCCGACCGCCTCCTCACTGTGGATCTCCATGCCGGTCAGATTCAGGGTTTCTTCAACATCCCTGTTGACGAGCTGACCACACTGCCCATCATGGGAGAGTATTTTGAGGCCAAAGAGTTGCAGGACTTGGTCGTGGTAGCCGTTGATATTGGTATCAGCAAAAAAGCCCGTGACATGGCCGAACGACTGGGTGCCCCCCTTGCCATCATCGAAAAACGCCGTGTCGGCAACGACGACAAGAACGAGACCATGAACGTTATCGGGGATGTGGAAGGCAAGATTGCCCTGACCTTTGACGATGAGATCGATACTGGCGGCACCATCATCAATGCCGCAAAAGCGTTGTCCGAGCAGGGCGTCAAAGAAGTCTTCTGTTGCGTCACCCACCCGGTCCTCTCCAGAGACGCCGCCGAAAGGATGGGCAAAAGCCAGTTCAAAGAGGTTGTCGTGGCCGACACAATTCCCTTGTCAGCCGAAAAGCGTAACGGTAAATTCACCGTGTTGTCGGTTGCTCCCCTACTGGGTGAGGCCATCTACCGGATTCACAAGGGCCTGTCCGTGGGCGACCTGTTCAGCAAAACCGTCTAGCTTTTTACTCCACGGGTCCACCGACCAAATGCCTTTTTCTCACGAACGCGATTCGCGAACCCATTTCACGGTATAATTTGCCGTCTGGCTTTGCCCTGTGGGTTTGTTAGATATCTGAGTTATGTAATCCCACTCAGTCGCAAATAGTCGAGCAGCCCAGGCTACCCGGCAAGAAAAAGTAATTTGGAGGACTATTCACCGATGTATGACCTGATCGTAAAGGGCGGCACAGTCGTTGACCCTTCCCAGAAGCTAAACGCCATCAGCGATGTTGCTATTCAGGACGGCAAGATCGCCAAGATTGCCGTAGACATCCCCGCTGAAGAGGCCAAAAGGGTTGTTGAAGTCAAAGGCAAAGTTGTAACCCCTGGCATAATCGACATCCACACCCACGTCTATTCCGGTGTTACCGACAACGGTGTTGACCCAGACATTGGCGGCGTCCGCGCCGGCGTGACCACAATGGTCGACGCTGGAAGCTCCGGCTGCGACACTTTCCATGGTTTCCCGGAGCACATCATTCCCAACACCGCCACTGAAATCATCGTCTTCCTGCACATTTGCAGGACCGGTCTGGCCACCAACCCGGACATCTTCAGCCCCCAAAGCATCGATCTGGACAAGACGATTGAGACCATCACCAATTCCAAAGGTGTGATCACCGGCGTCAAAGCGCGGATGGTTTCCCCCGCTCTTGAGATTATGGGCATGGAGATGCCCAAGATGGCCAAACGTGCGGCCGTGGAGGCTGGTGTGCCGCTGATGGTGCACATTGGAGACACCCTCAAGCGCTACGACCCAAATGTTATCCGTGAACTGTTACCGATCTTGGACAAAGGAGACATTGTCACTCACTACTTCACCGGCAACCCCGGGGGAGTGCTGGATAATGACGGCAAGCTGGTTCCCGAGGCCAAAGAAGCCCACGATAGGGGCGTTTGGTTGGATACTGCCCACGGACGCATGAACTTCACCTTTGATGTGGCCGACAAAGTCCTAGACCAAGGCGTGCTGCCCCACTGCATCAGCACTGACCTGACAGTGCCAGGCCGCCAGATAACCGTCCACAGCATGACCGAGATGATGACCCGCTTCCTGGCCATGGGCTTCACCTTTGACCAGGTGGTGACCATGTCCACTGAGAACCCGGCCAAGGCCGTGGGAGTAGCCGATCGACTTGGCACACTGGCCGTTGGCAAACAGGCCGACCTGTCAGTGCTAGAGATCAAAGACGGCAACTGGATGGTCTATGACATCCTGGGCGTCGGCAAAAAGAGCGACAAGGCCGTCATCCCAATCATGGCCATCAAGAAGGGCGAAATCTACGAAGCCGGTTGGGGTCCTCGCCCCTGGGGCTGGGAGCCGGACGAGGCGTAAACAGACACCGAGTCAACTAATAAAAGAAGAGGCGTCC
>CAVODA010000148.1:0-4502 GCA_963694265.1 Dehalococcoidia bacterium | reverse complement strand
CAACTCCGGCTGGCAGCTTGCTGTCTTCCAGAGGACTGAACGGAACGAGTTCTGCGCCCCAAGCGGTCAGCAGATCAAGGGAGTCTTGGTAGTAGAAGTTGAAGGCCATGTCCTGGGCCACCGCAATGGTGGTGCGGGCAGGAAGTGGTTCATTGGGATAGATGCCGGGCGCGGCTGCGGGTGTCTGCGCCGTCTGCGCCAACTTCAAGATGGCTGGCACGTCCATAGTGGCTTCAACCTGGTTGATTACGCTGTCGTACCACTTGCTGGCTACGGTGCCTTCCACAGTGGGAATCAGGCCCAGGTGCCTTTCCGGCTGAATGAACTCATCTTTCCTAGGCAAGTACCCGAGCACCGGTAGACCGGTGGTCGCTTCTATTTGAGGTTTGCAGAATTCTAAATGACGGTCACTGCCCACACCGTTCAGGATGACACCAACTACGTTGAGGTCGGGATCAAACTTCTGGAATCCCAACACCTCGGCAGCCACGCTCCGGGCGACCTTGGCAGCGTCGGCGACGAGAATCACCGGTGCGCCGAGAAGTTTGGCCAATTGGGCAGTTGAACCCTCTTCGGTCAGGCTGGAATGGCCATCAAACACTCCCATCACGCCTTCCACCACGGAAACGTCGCGACCGGCGCTAGCGCGTTGGAATAATTCCAACACCGTGGGGTGTTCGCAAAGCCAGGTGTCTAGATTACGACTGGGCACCCCGCAGGCCAGCTTATGGTAGGAGGGGTCGATATAATCCGGCCCAGCTTTGAAGGGCTGCACCTTGAGGCCACGTCGGGTCAGTGCGCCCATGATGCCGGTGGTGATGGTAGTCTTGCCCACGCCACTGCGTACGCCTGCTATTACTACGGTTGCGACCATTGAAAGATCCTTATATCTAACACGGGGCAACGTGCGTAATGTAGCCACAGCAGGCACCCCGGCGGGTTCTCTGAGGCTCATTATAACTGGCGTCCGGTGAAAACGCAGTGGCCGAATCTTGAGCGCGTAGAGATTATCTTGACATCCCCTGAGCCAGGGCATATTTTTAGGGGAATTTCAGCCAGAATTTCAAACGAGATGGAGGAGTCATGCCTAAGCTTTCAGCCCTGAGCGAGATTCAACGCAAGAGCATGTTGATGTGGCCGTGCATTGAGCACGACGATACACCGTGGACGCCCATGGCCAAGCCTTTATCGGAAAGCAAGGTGGGCCTAGTCACCACCGCAGGACTCCACCTCAGAGGAGACCAGCCCTTCAAGTCGTCCCATGACGGCGGCGACACAACTTTCAGAACCATCCCTAGCAGCACATCTGCTGCCGACATTATCCAGACTCACACCAGCCTGGGTTTTGACCACACTGGCATCTACCGGGATATTAACGTCACCATGCCAATTGACCGACTTCCGGAGTTGGTCGAGCAGGGCAAGATTGGCTCTCTGTCAAACAACTATTACTCGTTCATGGGTGCGCTCCGAGACGTAACCGGGATTGTTGAAGATTCTGGCCCCGAAGTGGCGCGCCGACTGAAAGACGAAGGCGTTGACGTGGTGCTGCTCACCCCCACTTGACCGGCCTGCTCCCACGCTGTAAGCGTGATTGCGCGCATAATTGAAGAGGCTGGCATTACTACAACCGGCATCGTCTTGATTGAAGAGCATGCCCAGCGGGTGAAGCCGCCCCGGATGCTGGCGGTACCCTTCTTCTTTGGCAACGCCCTAGGTGAAGCCGACAACCCGGAGTACCAGCACAAAGTCTTGCAGGCTACGTTTGACCTGCTTGACCGAGATCAGGGGCCGGTACTGGAGCAACTGCCCGACGACATGGTTCCCGACATTCTGATGCAGGGCTCTGAGACCACCAACGAATCGTCAGAAAAGGGACTCAACGCCGCCGACGAACTCGCCGCACTCAGGGCCTACTACGAGCGGTGGTTGAACTCCCAAAATGGCCGTACTGCCGTGGGCGCAAGCTCCATCCCGCAGCGTCGGTTCCGGGGAGTGATCCGGTTCATTGAGGGCTACATCAGCGGCGAAGAAACGGACATGAAGGAAAGGCCCGAGGACATCAGCGTGCCCCAGTTCCTCCGTCACTGCGTAAACGACTTGAAGGCCTTCTATTACGAATCCAGGATGGCGCAGCGGCCCGACGGCGCAGACCGAGACATCCACGATTGGTTCTGGTCACAGACGGCCATGGGAGCGCTGGTTATGTCTCTCGGCACACACATGGGCGGCAGAGACGACAAAGAAACCCAAGGAGTGGCCTACGGTATCGCCCGATAGCCACCGCTACCAGCACAAAACATCAAATCGATTAGGAAGTGAACCATGGTTACCTACAGCTACGACCACATTCATCTGCGCAGTCGCCAACCCTTGGAGACGGCCAAGTATTTCAACGAGATGTTTGGGGCCGCAATCAAAGAAAGCGTCCAGTCTGACGGCCAAGCCAGAGTCGATATAGACATCAACGGCTTGGTGGTGTTCATCGCCCAGGCAGAAGACGCCACCCCCGATGGCCCCCATGACCCGTATGTGGGCCTGGATCACTTTGGCCTGCGGGTGGACAACCTAGACGAAGCCGCCGCTGAACTGAAAGCCAAGGGCGCCGAGTTCTCCATGGAACCCAAGGACCTCCGTCCCGGTCTACGCATCGCCTTTGTCCGTGCACCCGGCGATGTGCGGATAGAACTCCTGGAACGCAGCGACTAGTCTCACATCGCGGAAAAACAAAAAGGCCGACGCATGGTGCGTCGGCCTTTTTGTTTTGCTGTTTTGAGTTAATCAGACCGGCATCTATTTCTGGAACCCTTTATCCAGAAATAGATGCCGGTCCCGATGGCAAAAACGCCCATTACGATGAATATCCAACCGATTCCCTTGATGAGCCATTCGCCCACTGGCGAGACCAGTATCAGGCCTAAAAGAAATAGTAGCCCGCCACAACCAACTCCGGCGGTGGGGGCGGCACCCCCCAGATTAATCTGCTTAAACTGCATCTGCTCTAACCCTTAGCCATTCTGAACGTTGCTTCCGATTTCTCCACCCGTCCCTCTTCGGTCAATTTGTCCAGGTGGGTTCGTACGTTCCGGCCGGCAGCAGATCGAAGGTTACGGCGCAGGTTTTTAGAGTAGACGGAAGTGACAATGTCCTCCACGGAGTCCACACCAGCCTCCAAAGCGGCCAGCACCTGGTTTTCACGCTCAGTCCGGTGGCGGATGTAGCCTTCTACTCGAGCAGTGCCGTTCTTGATGATCTGGCCATGGCCGGGGCAGATCAGGTTTGGCTTCAGACCTGCCAGGGTTTCCAACGACTCCATGTACTCCTTCAGGTTGCGCACGCTGGACGAGGAGTTGCCCAGGATGGTGTCTCCGCTGAAGATTACCTTGTCGCCGGGGATGTAATAGGAGATGTGGTCTGCCTCATGGCCGGGTGTGAAGTGGGCTCTCAACTTCACACCGCCGCCGGCGATGACCGACTCTCTGGATTTGAGTTTCTCCACGCAGCCTTCACCCAGCTTTTGGGTGAGCAGTGGCTCCAGCTTGGGGTGGCAGCGGACAATACAGCCAAACTGTTCTTGGAGCCGGTCCAACCCGCCAATGTGGTCACCGTGGCCGTGGGTAACCACTATCGAAGAGATACGCGGCTTGCCCAGCTCCGAGTAGAAATCCTGAATCTGTTTGGTCCAGGCTCGGTAGGGCTCGCCCGAGTCCACCATCACCATGTGATCGTTTGGGTCGCCCACAAAATAGATGTGGGTACCGCCGGGGTGCATTGCCCCAAAGGTACTGGAATCTTCTTCAATATGGGTGGCGTAGATATTCTTGCTAATCTGCATGTGCCCGCTCATCCCCGTAAATTAACTGCTTGGGTTATAGGTGCAGGGATGGTAGCTCTGCGCCTGAACCCCGTCAATCCCCAGGTGCTCTTCCAAAAATTCATATGGTAGTATCCGGGGGATTTCACCGCTGGATTCTAGAAGGCTAAGGGCAGATATGATCTCTGAAATGATTAACGGACAGGATTTGAAGTCAGCTATCCCAAACCTGACCGGCACCGTGCGCCTCAAGGGGCTAAACGGGTCAGTGAAAATCTACCGGGATAAACATGGTATTCCGCGCATCAAGGCCGAATCAGAGAGGGACGCCTATTTTGCCCAGGGGTTTGCTACCGCCCAGGACCGGATGTGGCACATGGAATATGATCGTCTGCGCGGCGCTGGTCGCTGGGCCGAGGCTGTGGGCGAGCAGGCAGTTAACCAGGACATCATGATGCGCCGGTTCCGTTTGGAAGCCAGCGCCAAGGCCGACTACCAGGTGATGGACACTCACACCAAAGTGATGTTTGATGCCTACACCGCCGGCGTGAACGCCTTCATCAACAGCGGCGACGCACTACCGGTGGAATACCGCATCACCGGTCTACAGCCGGAACCTTGGCAACCCTGGCACGGCCTGATTGCCTACAAAGTTCGCCACATATCCATGGGCGTTTTCGAGTCCAAG
>CAVODA010000147.1:0-4544 GCA_963694265.1 Dehalococcoidia bacterium | reverse complement strand
GCGCAGCAATTTAAGGAGCAACAATGTCCAACCCCAGAGCTGAATTTTCGTCCATATTTGACCGCAAGCCTTTGAAGCTGCCCGGCGGTGCCAGAGTCGCTATTTGGCCGGTCATCAACGTGGAAGAATGGGACATCAATGAGCCCATGGCCCGCACGGTGTTGCCTACACCCCAAGGAGTGTCGGTCATCCCAGACATTCCTAACTTTAGTTGGTTCGATTATGGTTTGCGGGTGGGTTTTTGGCGGATGAAACAGGTGCTGGATAAGTACGGCATCAAGGGCACTGTCAGTCTCAACGCCTCAGTTTGTCACAGCTACCCATCTATCGTGACCGAAAGCGTGAAGTCTGGCTGGGAAATGCTGGCCCACAGCTACATTCAACGGGTGATCAACAAAGAGCCAGACGAGCGTGCCGCCATCCGCCGAACCATCGACACCATTAAAGAATTCACGGGTACTGCGCCCCGGGGTTGGATGGGGCCGGGACTGGCCGAGACTTTTGACACTCCGGATATTCTGGCTGAAGAGGGCATCGAGTACGTGGCCGACTGGGTTAACGACGACCAGCCCTACCCGATGACCGTGAAGTCTGGCAGCTTAGTGGCTATACCCTATACCGTGGAACTGAACGACATACCGGTGTACCTGATCCAACACCACCGCTCGCCAGAGTTGTTCGAACGGGCCAAAGACCAATTCGACACCCTGTATCGCGAAGGGGCAGATAGTGCGCGGATCATGTGTGTGTCGACCCATCCGTACATTACCGGCGCGGCCCACCGGATCAAGTATTACGACAAGATTTTTGAGTACATCAAGCAGCACGACGACGTTGTTTTCATGACCGGCAGCGAGATCCTAGACTGGTACAACGAAGAAACGAAATCCCCCTAAATCCCTCTTTATAAAAGGGGGACCGAGGGGGGCACTAATCAAACAATGGAGAACTAATCCAAATGCCATTTGAAGCAGGAAAGATTTCAACCTATGTCGGAACCGGAGCAGGTGGTTACGCCGGAGATGGTGGCCAGGCAGGCGAAGCCGTCTGTAACGAACCGTTCATGTGCGATTTTGATGCTGCCGGTAACCTGTTCTACACCGAGGCCAAGAACCACATCGTCCGTAGGGTCGACAAGGCCAGCGGCGCCGTGACCACCGTGGCCGGTAACGGCGAATTGGGCTACAGCGGAGACGGCGGCCCCGCCACTGAGGCGACCATGCAGGAGCCTTACTCGCTGCAGATTGACCAGAACAACGGCGACATTTACATCGTGGATCGTCTGAACGCAGTAGTCCGCAAGGTGGACGCCTCTTCTGGCACCATAACCACCGTGGCTGGTACCGGCGAGGTCGGCTATAGCGGCGACGGCGGACCAGGCAATCAGGCCATGTTCCGTGAACCCAACGACTGCTTCTTGGACGGCAAGGGCGGCCTGTTAATCGCCGACATCCAAGACCAGCGAATCCGACGTCTGGACATTGCCAATGGCATCGTCACCACGGTCGCTGGTAACGGCGAGAAAGAACGCACCGGAGACGGTAAACCAGCCTTGGAGGCCAGCTTCTTTGGCTCCAGAGCGGTCTGCCTGGACAGCAAGGGCAATATGTACGTTGCTGAGCGGGAGGGAAACGGCGTCCGCAAGGTTGACACCAACGGCGTTATGAGCACCATCGCAGGCAACGGTGAGCGTGGCTATGAGGGCGACGGCGGCCCGGCGTTGACAGCAACCTGGGGCTCGCCTAAGGCCCTGCGCTGTGATGCCCAGGACAACATAATTGTGGTGGACACCGAGAACCACGCCATTCGGCGCATCGACGCCGTTACAGGGATTGTCACCACGATTGCCGGTGGGCGGCTGGGCGGTGAAGGTGACGGCGGTGCGGCCACCGATGCCGCCATGGACCGGCCTCACGGCTGCGGCATCGACACCGATGGCAACATCTACGTGGCCGACAGCAACAACCACCGCGTTAGGGTGGTGGGCGTCTAATTTTCCCAACCCAAGAATAACTTCCTGCCCCTTGCTAGGGGCAGTTTGGGCTGCGGCCATTGAGAACAAAGAATTAGGAGTACTGATGCGGACGATCGATATCCACGCACACATAACCCCGCCCGGATTCGTGGAGGCCAGCAAAAAAAGCGAGTCTTGGCATGGGATGCCCGTTGATGCCATGGCCGTTCACCGAAATAACCCCAAGATCACTTGGACTCCGGAAGAACGCCTGTCAGACATGAACTCGTTGGGCGTGGATGTCCAAGTTCTGTCCACCAACGCCTATTTCTACAACTATGAAGGCGAAGCAGCCACGGCCAAGAAGATGACCGCCGAGTGTAACGACTCTGTTGCGGATCTGGTCAAAGCCCAACCGGACCGCTTTGCCGGTTTCTCCACGCTGCCCATGCAGGACATCAAGGGCTCCATTGCCGAGCTGGAACGGAGCATGAAGCTGGGTCTGAAGGGCGCCATGATTGGCGACAACGTCAATGGCGAGACGTTTGATGAGAAGAAGTTCCTTCCCTTCTGGAAGGCTGTGGAGAGCCTGGGCGCGGTGATTCTGGTCCACCAGGGCGGCGATACCGTTGTAAACCAGCGCATAAACAAGTATCACCTGCCCAACACTGTAGGCAACCCGGCAGACCGGGCAGTGACCTTTGCATCGTTGGTCTTCGGCGGGGTTATGGACGCCTGCCCAGACCTCAAGATCTGCCTGTGTCACGGCGGTGGGTACACCTGCTACGGCATCGGTCGCATGGACCGGGGCTGGGAGGTGCGGCAGGAAGCCAGAGAGCACATCCAGAAGCCGCCCAGCACCTATCTGGACAAGTTCTACTATGACTGCCTAACCCACAGCGAGCCGGCCCTGCGCTATCTGATCGACTGCGTGGGAATCGACAAAGTGGTCTTCGGGACAGATTGGCCCTTCGACATGGCTATCGACTGGCCGGTGTCCTGGATCATGGGTCTTGAGAGCCTCACCGACGCCGAGAAAGAGGCAATCCTACACACGAATTTAGAGAAGTTGCTGGGGATTTAACAGTTTCTAATCTAATGACACATGTATCTGTAGGGACAGGTTTCTAACCTGCCCCAGTTGCCGTAATCCAAATGCGCCATGGCAACGGCGTTCTGGGTCAGGGGTTCCCTGGCGTTGGGTAAGGTCATTTACCAGGGTCAGGGCGGGTTGGAAACCCGCCCCTACGCACTGTACACGCAATCATTCTGTCGCAAGAATACGTAGGCGCCGGTTTTTAACCGGCGACGGTTGCCGTAATCCAACCCATGGCCACAAACGTTGGTTCGGTTGGTCGCAAGGAAAAATAAAGAGGGCACCTGGAAACAGGTGCCCTCTTTATTTTTGCGCGGTTAGCTTAACTTTGACGGTCTGCGTAGACCTGTCTGGCTCGGTCTAGAGCCTTGACCCTTCCGGCAACCAAGGTTTCTTGGCGCTCAGCGGCCCATTTGTTGGAGGCGATGGGTGCGGCAATGGTGCCCTGGAAATGGGGCATCACGTAACGGGCCAACAGCTCGTAGCTGTGCAGCATCTTCTCTCGGGAGGTCCAGTCTACGGTCTGGACTAGGAAGCCGCCGAAGCCGCCGCTTTGTTCCTGCAACTTATTGATGGCTTCGATGCAGTCGTCCGGAGTGCCGACGATCCAAGCGCCGGAATCCCGCATGTTGTCGACCACCTTGTCCATCGGGCCGTCGAAGACCGGCTTCCGACCGTTGGTGCCCTCCGAGTATTCTCGGAGGTACTGGGCGGAACCCATGCGGACGTCGTCTAGGGCCTCTTTCCGGGTTTCTGCCAAATGCACCGGCAGCACCAGTCGCCAGTCGTGGCGGTTCATCGTCTTGCCGTGCTCGGCAGCCGATTCCTCGGCGATTGACCAGAGTCCTTTCAAGTCGGATGGTCCTGCGGATGGGTCACGCGGCACGGTGATGGTCAGTACCGACGCTCCGTGTTTTCCGGCCAGCGCAACGCCGGCTGGAGTCTGGATCGATGCCACGGCAATGGGCATGTGTGGCTGTTGGTAGGGCCTCAATTGGAGCATGCCTTCATTGAGTTCGAACCAGTCTGACTTGTAGGTGATGGGTTCGGTCTCGTTGAACAGCCGCATGATGATGCTGAGCGACTCGTCCATTCGCTCCCGTTGTTTCTCGTGGGGGATGCCCATCATATAGGCGTCACCGGGCAGTGCTCCGGGTCCAACCCCAAACAGTATGCGGCCTCGGCTCATGTGGTCAAGTTGGACCATCCGGTTGGCGACCATCAAGGGGTGGTGGTAGGGCAGGCTGACCACGCCGGTACCCAGTTTGATATAGCGAGTCCGCTGAGACGCTGCGGCCAGGAACACTTCAGGGGAAGAGATGATCTCCCAGCCTGCCGAGTGGTGTTCACCGACCCAAACTTCGTCGAATCCAAGGTTGTCCATCCAGTCGACCAACTCTAGGTCGCGGTCCATGGCCAGTGTTGGGTTCTCTCCGACCCTGTGAAATGGGCCTAGGAAAGAACCGAATTTCATTCGTTTTGGCATATCCATTG
>CAVODA010000146.1:0-4553 GCA_963694265.1 Dehalococcoidia bacterium | reverse complement strand
CGTCCAGGCCAAAGCATCCGCCAGCATGACCAAGGAAAGCCCGTTCATGTGGCCGCGAACTTGGAAGCCCATGATCGCCGCTGTGAACGGTTTTGCGCTGGCCGGTGGTTGGTCTATCGCCCAGATGTGCGACCTGCGCATTGCGTCTGAGGAGGCCAAACTGGGCATCTCAGAGACCAAGTGGAGCCTGTTGCCTCCGTTTGGTTCAATCCTGCCCAAGCAAATCCCGTTATCTGCCGTGTTGGAGTTGGTCTTGACCGCTCAGCCGGTGACTGCCCAGCGGGCCTACGACATGGGATTCCTGAATAAAGTGGTACCCGCTGGAGACCTGATGGAAGAGGCCATGACTATGGCCCAACAGATTGCGGAAAACGCACCCCTGGCCGTACAGACCTTCAAGGAATTGGCCTATCGGGGCCTGAACATGTCCAACCAGGACATTTCCGCTCTGACCTACCAGATGTACGACGCCCTGCTGCTCACGGAAGACTCCAAAGAAGGTCCCAAAGCCTTCGCCGAGAAGCGCAAACCGCAGTGGAAGGGTCGTTAGTCTAGTTCCACTATTGGCACCGCGAACTAAAAAAGCCCCTCTCCTACTCAGAGAGGGGCTTTTTGTTTATTATTCAGGCTTCCAAATCCCAGCGAACTAAATATTAGTCAAGGCACGATTCATTGGAACCTACCAACGGAAATGTCATCCTGAGTAAAGCAAAGAATCTACCGTACTCCACCGAACAGGCCATGCTTCTGCACCGATAGGTTCCTAGTCTCCTGCAACTTGGCAGATTCTTCGCCGCTGCGGCTAGCTCAGAATGACATTGTTGTGGAGTAGTTTTTGTTGTGAAAGTTATCTACCCTTGGTATTCCGACAGTGTTTACGCTTTCCCGTGAATCTCAGCAACTAGAGAACAGCCAAGGCACGATTTATTGGAACCTACCAGCGGGAATGTCATCCTGAGCGAAGCGAAGGATCTACCGTCCTTAACCGAACGAGCCATGATTCTGCGCCGGCAGGTTCCTGGTTTCAGGCAGCTTGGTAAATTCTTCGCCGCTGCGGCTGGCTCAGAATGACATTATTGTGCGGTAGTGCTTTGTTGCGGGCCAGTTATTTGCTGTGTGGCGGTTTTTGCTGAGCCTTGCCGTTAATTGTCGCTGAGATCTTTACAACTGGTACTCAGGCAATCTGAGTAGCTGCTTCGCAATTACCAGTCGCAGGACTTCGTTGGTGCCCTCGCCGATGATCATCAGTGGGGCATCGCGGTAATACCGCTCCACCGGCAGATCCTTGAGGTATCCAACACCGCCATGGACTCGCATTGACTCCATAGCCACTTCCAGACAGACTTCGCTGGCGAATAGCTTGGCCATGCCGGATTCCAGGTCCACCCTCTGGCCGGTATCCTTCTTGGCTGCGGCGTCATACACCAATAATCTGGCAGCTTGAATCTTGGTAGCCATGTCGGCCAGTTTAAGCTGGATTGCCTGGTGCTCTGAGATCTGTTTTCCGAAAGTTTCCCGTTGTTGGGAGTATTTTATGGCAGCCTCAAAAGCTGCTTGGGCAACACCCACGGCCCGGGCGGCTACGTTGATTCGGCCGGTCTCAAGACCGCTCATGACCATGCCAAATCCGGCACCTTCTTCCCCGCCAATCAGGTTGTCTGCCGGGACTGCGAAGTTATCGAAGTTCAATTCGCAGGTGTCCAAGCCCCTGTAACCAAGCTTATCTAGGTCACGCCCAACGGTGAACCCTTCGCCGCCTTTCTCCACCACAAAGCAGCTGATTCCTTTGTGTTTGGGCTCTATGTCTGGATCAGTTCTGGCCAACAGACAGAACATGTCGCCGTAGCGGCCGTTGGTGATGAACATCTTGGTGCCGTTGATGGAGTATTCTTCACCGTTTTTGATGGCCGTGGTCTGGAGGTTGGCCATGTCCGTGCCGCCGCTGGGCTCAGTGAGCGCCAATCCACCCCGTTTGCGGCCTGAGGCCAGGTCTGGAAGAAATTTCTGCTTCTGTTCTTCCGTCCCGTAGTGGGTTAGAACGTAGGTCAAGATGTGATGGGTGCCGATGGCCCCGCTCAGCGTCATGAACCCCTTGCTCAGTTCTTCAAAAATCGAGGCAAATGTGGTGTAGTCCAGGCCCATGCCGCCGTACTCTTCCGGCACGGTGATGCCAAATAGGCCTAATTCTTTCATCCGGTCTATAAGGTCGTGAGGAACGGTGTCTTCGCGGTCGTGTTCAGCGGCCACCGGCTCAACTTCGCGCTTCACAAAATCGCGGACCATATTTACGATCTGGGCTCTGGCTTCAGGGGGTGTCGTCGTCAACTGGGTCTCCTTGTTCCTGGGGAAATGGCTCTGACCTGGGGCGATAGCTTTGAATCGAAGTCTATCCCAGGGCCAAAACATGGGTCAAATGGTTTATAACTAATCTTAGGCTTGGCGAATGGCCGCTTGTGCCGCGGCCAGCCGTGCCACCGGCACTCGGAAGGGCGAGCAACTCACGTAATCCAGCCCGGCTTCGTGACAGAACGCCACGCTGGCGGGGTCGCCGCCGTGCTCGCCGCAGATACCAATCTCCAAGTTCGGCCTTTCTCGGCGTCCTGACTGGACTCCAATCTTGATCAGTGCGCCAACTCCGTGGGGGTCGATGGACGCAAAGGGGTCGTTTGGCAGTACACCTTCATTGATGTACGACCGCAGGAACTTACCCTCGGCGTCGTCTCTGCTGAAACCAAAGGTCATCTGGGTCAGGTCATTGGTGCCAAAGCTGAAAAACTCAGATTCCTTGGCGATCTCGCTGGCGGTCAAAGCGGCCCGGGGAGTTTCAATCATGGTGCCGAATTTATAGTGTACTTTGATGTCTAGGCGTGCCTGTACCTGGGATGCCACCAGGCTCAGATCCTGCCGCAGCCGGTGCATCTCTTCAACGTCCACTGTCAGGGGAATCATAATCTCTGGGCTGACGTGAAGACCCTCTTTCACCAGGTGGGCGCCGGCGGTGATGATGGCCTCCACCTGCATTCGGTAGATGGCGGGGAAGCTCAGGCCCAGGCGGCAACCACGGTGTCCCAACATGGGATTTGACTCCCGCAACGAATCCACTAGATGCAGAAAAGCCTCCCTTTCTTCTAGCTCTTTCGCTGGTGCGCCTTGATGGCGTAATTCCAAAAACTCCGTCAGCAGAGTTTCGTAGGGAGGCAAGAACTCGTGGAGCGGTGCGTCTAGGAGGCGGATAATCACTGGCCGGTCACCCATGACCCGCAAAATGCCGCTGAAATCGGCAGTTTGGAGTTCCTTCACCTGTTCCAAAGCGTTGTAGAAGTCTTTCACCGACCGAGGTGCGTCTTCCTCGTTCTCCGGTCGAAACACTCGGTCATTACTCTCTCTGCGCCAGGTCTCAGCGGACTCGGCATTTAGGAGCATTTGGCGTACCGATGGCAGCCGTTTTGGGTCCAAGAACATGTGCTCAGTGCGACACAGGCCGATGCCTTCTGCACCCATGACCAGGGCTTGTTTGGCGTCTGATGGTGTGTCTGCGTTGGCCATGATGCCCAGCTTTCGGGTTTGGTCGGCCCAATCCAGTAATTCCAGTGCCTCAGGTATGTCTTTCAGGCTGGGGTTTATGGTGTCCATTTCGCCCAGGTAGACCGACCCCAGTGCGCCGTCCATGCTGATGCGCTCGCCTTCGTGCACTGTCTTGCCCGCTGCCGTGAACAGCCCTGCTTCCAGGTCTACCTGGATTGCCTCACAGCCAACGATGCAGGGTTTGCCCAGTCCTCTGGTCACCACTGCCGCATGGCTGGTTACGCCACCTCTGCTGGTGACTACGCCGACCGCTGCTGTAATTCCGTGGATGTCGTCGGGTTTGGTCTCCGGGCGTACCAGAATCACGTCATGTCCGGCTTCAGCCAGCTCGGCCGCTTTGGTGGCGTCGAAACAAACTGTCCCGGAAGCTGCACCGGGAGATGCTGGAGCGCCGCGGGCCAGAAATAAATCTTCTAAAACTTCATCAGATATATCATCCGAGAACTGGGGCACCAGAAGGTTGGAAATCTCTTCTGCGTCCACTCTGAGGATCGCTTGGTCTTGGGTGATTAACCCTTCCTGGGCCATATCTACGGCTGTTTTTACCGCAGATAAGACGGTGCGTTTGGCGTTTCTGGTCTGCAACAGGAACAGACGGGCGTTCTCAATGGTGAACTCCACGTCCTGAACGTTGGTGTAATGCTGCTCCAGGTCATTCGCCAGCTTCATCAGCTCCGTGTAGCACTCCGGGAGGACGCCCTGAAGGCTGATGATGGGTTCCGGGGTGCGAACACCGGCCACTACGTCTTCGCCCTGGGCGTTGGTCAAGAATTCACCGTAGACCTGGGCCTCGCCGGTGGATGGGTCTCGGGTGAAGAGGACGCCAGTGCCGCTGCTGGGTCCCAGGTTGCCAAAAACCATGGCCATGATGGTCACTGCGGTGCCCATGTCATGGTCGATTTTGTTGTGGTCGCGGTAGAAGATGGCTCTGGGAGTGTGCCAGCTTCGGAACACGGCCTCAACGGCAG
>CAVODA010000145.1:0-4571 GCA_963694265.1 Dehalococcoidia bacterium | reverse complement strand
AACGGTCAGTAAGAGTTCATCATCGGGTTGGGACATCACCAAGGCGCGAGGTTCCTTCACAACCCATCCGAACTCCTGCCCCTTTTCGGTGTCAAGAACAACGTAGCCATTGCGGTGCATCTCTAAATCACCTGCCTCAGCGTAGCTGATGGGATCCGCCGTCCGCCAACGTACACCAACCACTTGGGTCATTTCATAATCCTTTCACCAGGAAAATTTTGCTAATGCCTGTTCCGTGGTCGGAACCGATGCTACAGTAACCCAGAGGCAACGTATAGTCCCGTAATCTCGACAACCACCGTCCAAAACTCCAGACGTAGTTCGGTGTTCCCGAAGAAGAAGCCGACGGCCCATTCCAGCGGTATAGGTCTTGGCGGCCTGCGCACTCGCCCGTTGTGGGTCATCGGTTACCGCGAGTGGCATACCGACGCACACCCTCGGTGCCGACCTACCCACCGACTCCGCCGCCCGAGTTATGCGCGGGACGACGTGAGATTCGACGGTCTTCGGCCCCGCCATCCAGGTAAAAGTGCCGTCGGCCTGCTCACCTGCGACACGCAGCATCATAGGTGCCAAAGCGGCGACGACCACCGGGACGTGAAGTGCTCCTGGAACCCGGTACTGGCCTTTGACTTTGTAGAATCTGCCAGCGAAATCAACCTTACCTTCGTCCAACAACGGTCTCAGCACGCTGAGGTACTCTTCCATGTGTCGGGCCGGTTCGTCGTACGAGAGACCCATGACATCTTCAATCATTGGCCGGTGCGATAGTCCAACGCCCAAGGTCAGTCGGCCCTCTGATGCGATTTGAGCGGTAATCGCGTGCTTGGCCAGGGTAAATGGGTGAATCGGAAAGATGGGGACCACCGCAGTTCCAAACTCGATGCGGCTGGTCCTTGTGGAGGCGAGTGAGATAGGGCGGTTAGTGCATCAATAACCCGGCCCGGAGGAGACTTGCGGCAACCAGATGCTGTCGAACCCGTCTTCTTCTGCTTGAACCATCTCCTGAATCAGGGAGTGGAGTTAGACAGAGGCACCTCTGGCTCCAGTTAAGAGACCTATTCGCGTACTGTTCACCATCGATTGAGAATTCTACGACTTGGCGAAATATACTATGTAGCGACACCCCTAAGCCGTCAACCGTCTTCTGGAGCAGGTGAGTCAGGATAGTTCATGCCCGCGGGCCATAATTTGCGACGGGGCCCGCAACTGGAGCAGACTTGAGAGCCTCGCTTGTATACGTGTAGGTGGGCTCCCAACCGTCCCGATGAACCCACCATGCACTGGAGCGTTCCTAGGCGAACCGTGCTAATGGCCGATGGCGATTGGGTCTTCCCACTGATGTTTTCGTTACGGGCGTTTTCGCTTTCGCCTGGGTGCGAAAATTGATGTAACGAATAGAGGGGGTTTGGCCATGAAAAAGTTGTTGACCAAGAGCGACAACAAGAAATTGTTTGGTGTTGCCAGTGGGGTAGGGAGCTGAGGAAGGGTTGATCTAGAGGATGCGGCTCTGCTTGGGTCGGATAACCCGCTAGCCGCCGGGGTGAAGAGGATTACGCCGTAGTTTGGGTTATCTGACGCCCAACGTGGGGAGGCTACTGTCTATCGCTCTAGGAACCTCCCTGCGGCCAGGAACAGGCCCCAGGGGAACGTTAACGCGACTTTAGCGACAAAGGCCAATGTTGCAAATGGTGAGATTAGTACCGCCGGCACTGGACCCCAATTGTATTTGGCCGATGGTATCCACTCCAACGGGGATGCCAGCGAATCCAGGTATACGTCCAGTCTTCGCTCCCATTTGTTGTTTTCCATTAATCCCCCGCAATCCCCCGACAATAATCTGGACGCCTGAGACCGAGCCTGTGGCTAACTCGATTGGTTGGTGCGTCGCCGTACCGCAACATTATGGCTTACCCGGCGACTTACCCGGTGGCTGACACGATTCCAGAGCACCGTTATTCTACTCCAGTCTTGTACCTTGGACCCCGTATTGATAGCTCAGTTCCAAAACCGACTGGTTTTCGCTCCCACGACACACTAATAAGCCGTAATCCGGTTTGTCAGATTTAAGTGTCTCTCGTTATGTCACGTAGGCGTAAATGGGATTTTCCGAATTCATCCATTGCCTCTTCACAGTCATTACGTAATCTATTTAAAGTTTCTGCTAAACATGAACGAGTTTTTCCGTTAGGTGTCAAGGGTATGTGACCTATTCTTTATCCCATTATTTGACACACGACGAATACCAAATTAGACTTGCCTCAGGTGCGTCGGTACCCATTCAATTCGGTACTTAACAAAAGTTATTGACAACACAAGTTCGCGATTATTCAGCGAATTAGCAAGGGAGCGAAACTCTGATGGCAGAAAACAATCAAGAGTCCCAGGGACATGACGCTAGCACGCAGCCAGACGCGTCAGCAGATAAGCAGTCTATGCTGCTAAAGCTTGCCGAGCGGACAGTTGTCCAGGCAGAAGCTTTGGCTCAAGAGATTACCGACCATGCCAGGCAAGAGAGCGAAGCTGAGGGTGCCAAGATTATTGCCCAAGCTTCAGAGAAAGCCAAGGCAGAGGCCGAGCAAACTATAGAAAATTCCAAACGCCGCAGCGAAACCATAATCAGTGAAGCTGCCGCAGAGGCTCAAGACGAGAGCGAAAAGACCCTCAAAAACTCTCAGTCAGAAAGCGAAAAGATGTTCACCAAGGCCCAATCAGATAGTGAAAAGATGCTGAGCAACGCCCAGGCGGACAGCGAGAAGCTATTGAGCAGCGCCAAGGCCGACATTGAAGCGAACTTGGGTTCAACTCAAAATGATGTCCAAGAGATTCTGAGTAAGGCTCGGCTAGAAGCTCAGGCCATCATCAACTCCTCGCAGACCCGTGCAGAAAGCATCGAGTCCAACGCCCGCCTGCAAGCTGAGTTCCTGATTAGGCAGACCACTCAGAGCGTGGCTGACGGAATCCGTTCTTCAGTCATGGAGATTTGCAACGCCCTTCTTCCGACCGTGGAAGAGTTTGGCAAAGACTCTCAGGAAGCGCTGACCGCGCCTGAAGCGCCGGCAACTGAGGCCCAGATGCTAGAAGCCGCCGATTCTGAAGAAGAACACGCTCCGGCGACCAACGGTGTTGACGCAGAAGGATCGGACAAATCCTCAGGTCCCAAAGCAAAGGCATCCGCTAAAAAGGGCATCGCCGCAGCCTAATAAAGCGCAAAGTACCACTCACAGAGAATCAAAAGACCCCTACGACAATGTCGTAGGGGTCTTTTTTATTGTTCTGTCTTGGCAGCCCAAATAGCCCAAATTATGGAGCAACTGAGCTCTGCCCGTTCTCTGCAATCTCCCGCAGTTCTGCCACCTTGGCAAAATCTCGTTCTGAATCTTCGTAATTGCCGAGGCGGTTATAAGCCACGCCTCGGTTGTGATACGCCTCTGAGTAGTTGGGGTTTAGACGTATTGCCTCCCCGTAGTCCACAACTGACCGCTCAAACTGTGCCAGTTCATTTAGAGTATTGCCGCGGTTGATGAAGACATCGGCGTCCTTTGGGTTCAGACGAATCGCCTGGTCGTAATCCCTGAGCGCGCGTTCCGGTTGGGCCAGGTCATTATTGGCGTTCCCCCGGTTGTTGTACGCCGCGGCGTAATCCGGGTTGATGCGAACCGCCTCGTCATAGTCTTCTATGGCGCGTTCATTTTCGCCCAGGGCATGGTAGGCCGTACCACGGTTGTTATAGGCAGCGGAATTCTCCGGGTCTCGGGCGATCGCCTCATCATAGTTTGAGATGGCCCTGGTGTTCTCACCCAGTGCGCGGTAGGCGTTGCCGCGGTTGTTATACGCGGAGATATAGTCGGAATTTATTCTGATGGCCTGGTCATAATCGTTGACGGCCCGGGCTAGTTCGCCAGTGTCGTAGTTGGCAATGCCTCGGTTGTTGTAGGCGGCGGAAAACTCCGGATTTTTCTGTATCGCAAGATCGTAGTCTGCTATCGCCTCGGTATTTTTCCCCATGTCGTGGTAAACCTTGCCCCGGTTGTTGTAAGCCTCAGAGTATTCTGGATCGAGGCGAACAGCCTCGTCATATCCCTCTAAGGCGTTGTCATGTTCGCCCATAGCGGAATAAGCTATTCCCAGATTAAAGTAAAACCCGGCACGTTCGGGCGAAGACTGGTTCATCCTGTTCCTTCAGGTCTTGCAGTTGATTCCGGCGTAACTCAAATGTATTCCCGACGCGAGCCGATTATAACATTTTGAGCCCAAAGCATAGTGAAAATCGGCCTCGCTTTGTGGGTATAAAACCTGCATTACGCGGCCGGAGCTAAATCCACTGTCGGCATATTTATCGTATCGTAAAAGTACACTAAATGACTTGAAGCCTGAGCAGCAAGCCTGGCCAAAAGCCTAGGCTGAAGCTTCAGGGTTGATAATTCGGAACACTGCGCGCCGTCAAATTAGGCGGTTTAGGATAATTGGATATGTCACGACTACTGACGCTGCCGTTACTGGCAGTATTAATCGCTCTGGTCGCGTGCGGGACCTCCGCAACAGAGGCTCCACAAACCAGCGCAACTGCT
>CAVODA010000144.1:0-4606 GCA_963694265.1 Dehalococcoidia bacterium | reverse complement strand
AAAGGCTACCGACGGCCAGGGCGTGCACATGGTATTGGACGCCGTGGGCCAGACCACTTTCGAGAAGGGTTTCAAGTGCCTGGGCCGTCGAGGTTACATGGTCCTTTACGGGCAAGCTGGCGGCGCGGTGACCGACACTAATACCCGGTCCCTGCAGAATGGCTCGCTGTACCTAACTCGTCCCAGCTTGGGCGATTACACAGCCACTCGCGACGAGTTACTCCAGCGGGCCCAAGAGGTCTTAGGCTGGGTGCAGTCGGGCGAGCTGAAATTACACATTGGCCTGACTCTGCCCTTGTCCGAAGCCGTAGAAGCCCACCGCCAACTAGAAGGCCGAGAAACAACCGGCAAAATCCTCCTAACTCCCTAGCCCCAGGCTGATCCTGGACCCGAATACCTTCAGTGGACAAGCTTTATTGCTTTGTTGGGAAGCGGTGGTCAAGTAGTTTTTAGGAGATTCCTTGGACATGCCTTTTTTAGATGCTACGGCTAGATTGCAGGAGTTGATTCATCGGCGTGGGCAGGTTGCTACGGTGTTGCATCCTCCTTCCGCTTCTTTGGCCCGGGTGATGGAGTCTGCGGGTGCGGAGGTGGGGTTCGTTGGGACTAGTGGCGTGGTTGGCTCTTATACCGGGATGGAAGATGTGGGCACTGCCACATTGAATGAGTGCGTTCAGATCGCCGGGTGGATCGCCCGCTCCGTCGAATTTCCGGTGATCTTGGACGGAGACACTGGCCACGGCGGCATCATGGCCGTCCGCCGGATGATTGAAGACTGCATCAAAGAAGGTATCGCTGGTGTCCGCATCGATGACCAGCCCATCGAGGGCAAACGCGGCACCGGAACCGCCGGTATGGAAGTCCAGTCGTTAGACGTGGTCTTGACCAGATACCGGGCTGCTGTGGACTTCAAGCGTGAACTGGACCCTAATTTCGTGGTGATGGCCCAATGCTACGTCGCCGAGGCCGCCAACGGCGGATTTGAAGAAGCTTTAATTAGGATGAAGGCCTACAAAGCAGAATCCGAGGTTGATTGGGTACAACTCACAGCACCACGCTCCGTGGACGAAGTGAAAAGAGCTCGCGACGCCGTGGACGGACCATTCTCAATAATGCAGGGGTACATGAATCCAGCTCTTTCCAATGATGAATTGCTGGCATTAGGCATCAACCTAGCGTGGATGCCTAGGCCAACCCATGACGTTACCTACGTTGCCCTATATGACTTCATCAAAGATTTCATGGCCCGCGGTACTAGCGCCTGGGACGACTTTCGAGAACAGCATTCTGGAAACCCATATCTCAACGGCGAATTAAAGATCGGCGGCACCCAGGTCGCCAAACAACGCGAGTTGGAAGAAAAATATCTGTCCCAAGATTCTCTGGATAAATACGACCGCTCAACGGGCCGTGACCGTTCCTAGGCGACTGGCTTGTTCCAAAACCGAAGAATGCTCTCCTATCCTTGCCTCAGTTAGCAAAGAATAGAGGAGCATCTACTTTCTGGAATTGTTCAGGACGTTACGCCATCGCTGATACGGCCTCGTCAGTTGTCAGCACTGCGTTGGCCATGTATCCAAAATTGACCAGCGCCGCTTGGTAGCCGTCGCCCAAGTCCGGATACTTAGCGCCGGCAGTTGCGTCTTTCACCACTGCAACCTCAAAACCTTGCTCCAGCAGTGTTCGCATGTGAGCCTCCACATAAAGGTTGGCTGACATGCCCGCCAGAATAACTTTGCTTATATTGCGCTTCCGCAGTTGCAGGACGATGTCATTGTTCTCTGGGCCGTAGACCTTGTGAGGGTTCGCCACAATGGTTTTGCCGTCGTTGATCAGAAGTTTGTAGCGCTCCAGACAGTCTGGGCCCGATCCAGAGAGCCCATTCATAGTCAAAGCGCCGTCACGATCGAACATATTGATCTCATGCATTAATCTCTCAACCGTGCCGCCGATTTGAGCTTGGGAGAGGTAGCAAAAAAGTTAGGGTATCAGTCTGATGATGCCTTTAAACGTGCCTTTCGAAGAGAGGTTGGGTCTGCTCCCAAGTCTTATCGAGTCAAAGCCCAGACCGAGGCTACATCCGCTTAGCTGGAACGGTCTAACAGCGTGTAGAATATTCCCGGCTGATATTAGGTTCCTGAACAATTCAAATTGAGGTTTTGTATGGCTGAGAAGTTTTCCGGGGTCCATTGGATGCTGGCCACCCCATTCCACGAAGATGAGAGCATTGACCTGCCCGGCCTGGGCAATCTGGTCGACAAGGCCGTCTCCTCAGGCTGCGCAGGCATGGTCTGCTTGGGCGTCACTGGCGAGGCTGCCCGACTGACCGACGGCGAGCGTTACCAACTTGCCGAGCAGGTGATCCAGCATTCTGAAGGTCTCCCAGTAACCGTTGGCACCACCTCCGGCAGCACTATCGCCGCCATCGAACGCAGCAAGGAAGCGCAGACATTGGGCGCTGCTGCCGTGATGGTCTCACCACCACCCATGGGCAAGCCCAATTCGGAAGCAGTAATCGGTCATTACTCCAGGCTGGCAGATGCCATCGATATACCAATCGTGGTGCAGGACTATCCGTCCACATCCGGCGTGCACATGTCCCCGGAGTTCATCGCCGACCTGAACAACCGCGTCCCCGCCGCCCAGTATTTGAAACTGGAAGACCCGCCCACTCCGCCCAAAATCTCGGCCATACGCAAGCTGGTGGGAGATAGTATGCCCATTTTTGGTGGGCTGGGAGGCGTGTTCTTGCTGGAGGAACTAGCCCGTGGTTCAGCCGGAGCCATGACTGGTTTTGCCTATCCCGAGGTCTTGGTGGATATCTGCCGGCTAATGGCTGAAGGCGATAACAAAAAAGCTGAAGAGCTGTTTTCCCGAGTTCTGCCATTGATGCTATTCGAGTTCCAAGAGGGCATCGGCGTGGGCATCCGCAAGTACGCACTGAAGAGCCGTGGATTCATAGAGTGTTCCAAAGTCCGCCATCCCGGCCCCAACCCCAATGAAGAAACGCAGGGGGAGTTCCATCGTCTAGTGGAAGCCGTAGGCCTGGGCTCTCTCTAAGCAACCCCGCGCATACCGCTCATGGTGATCTTTAAGAGGTGTTATGTACTGCTAACCCGTTCTTTCTTGGGCGGTTTCCATTGACGGGAAAATGGCGGCATTTCTAGCGTGAACCGAAGCGGAGTAATTGCGTACACGTCGTCACCATGAACAGGTTTTTGCACTTGCTTGACCTACTGGGCCGTCCAACCACCGTCGATGACCAGTTCGCTTCCGGTGACGAAAGATGACTCGTCTGACGCCAGATACAGAACTCCATAGGCCACGTCTGCAGACTCGCCGTACCGGCCCAACGGTATTCGGGAGATCATCATTTTCTGCACCTCGGCATCAGATCGCCTCGCCTCGGTCATGGGCGTGATCACTGGGCCTGGATGTACTGAGTTGGCGCGGATGCCCTCGGCGGCATACTGAATGGCCGTCGACTTGGTAAAAATACGGACCGCGCCTTTGGACGCCTGATACTGGGGACTGCTTTCGCCCATGCCCACCAGCCCCAACTGGGACGAGATGTTGATGATGGAACCGCCGCCGGCCTTCCGCATCTCTGGGATGGCGGTGCGAGTGCCCAGAAACACGCCTTTGGCGTTGATATCCATGACCCGGTCCCAATCCTCCACCGAGGTCTCTTCAATGCTGCCTCGGGCGCTGACTCCGGCGTTATTCACCAGCACATCCAGCTTGCCGTAGCGGGTTACTGCTTCCTGCACCGCGGCCGCCCAATCAGTCTCGCTAGTCACGTCCAGACGCACAAAGACTGCGTCCCCTCCTCCTTCGGCGATCTTCTCTACCAACGCGCGGCCCTCATCTTCGCGCACATCTCCAACCACGACCTTGGCGCCTTCCTGGATGAACAACTCTGCTTCATAAGCACCCATCCCCCGGCTACCGCCGCTGATGAGCACTACTTTTCCTTCTAGACGCATGGTGTGGCTCCTTAGTTGGTTGATGTTTAGGTTAGTGGCGGGCAGAAACTTGTTTGCGTGTGAACATCCCCCTATCTCCGACTACGTCGAGAGTCTCGACTCCGTCGGACCCAACCTTCTCCCTTTAGGTGGAAGGGGCAAACGCCCCAGCGTGGCAGAAAAGCTCCCTCTCCCGCGTCGGGAGAGGGTTGGGGTGAGAGCCCATACTCCGACTAATACCGTGTTTGTTGATTCATTGGTGTATAGGTACCAGGGTGAACGGAGCTTAGGCCGGCGTCGACTGGCAGGCAGATTCCGGTAATCCAGCGGGCCTCTTCGCTGGCCAAGAACAGCGCGGCGTAGCCAACGTCCCAGGCGGTGCCTTCCGACTTCAACGGGGCGGCATCGGAACGGAACTGGCGCAGATCGTCATTCATTCTAGGAGCAACCATCGGTGTGTAGACCAATCCGGGAGCGATGACGTTGACCCTGATGTTGTCGGCGGCGTGGTCTGCGGCCATGGAGAACGTCAGCCCGATTACCCCAGCTTTGGAAGCGCTGTACGGCGTGCTGCTGTGGGCCCGGAGTCCGGCAATGGACGCAATATTAATGATCGCTCCGCCGTCGCCACTGGCGATGAT
>CAVODA010000143.1:0-4623 GCA_963694265.1 Dehalococcoidia bacterium | reverse complement strand
GGTATCCAGGACTTCTCTTTGACGTAGCCCTCTTCGTTGGTGGCCACAATCAGCGTCGGCTCACCATCTCTGGGCCAGACGACCAGAGCCAGGCGATCGCGAATCACCTTCTGCGACCAGATGCCCACCCCTGAGGTATAAGGCACGTTCTCCGGAGACATGGCGACAATGGCGTCAAAATCCCCGTTGTCCATGGCGCGGCGCAGGCTGTCCAGATTACCAAGAATCTCGTTCATGCCTTAACTCACAAATCCTGACCAAGATTGGGGTAGACGGGCTAGCGCTTCGGGGGGCAGAGCGCCCTTGGCCGCGTACTGCACTGATTGTTCCAGGTGGTCCATGTCGGAATAGCCCACCAACACTATGGAAACGCCTGGGTTGCTAAGGGCGAACCTGATGGACGCTTCAGGCATATCAGCAGCAAAGCCTTCGTCAACCAAAAACTCAAACTCCTGCGCTCGTGATTCATCTTGCTTAAAGTCCTTTCCGGAGCCGATGGGCGCAACGGTTGGCACCGCCACCGGGTGGCGAACGCTGGTGCCCGAGAGCGCGCCTGCCGCCAGCACACGAATCACGATTATACCGACTTGCTTTTCTACGGCCAGGTTAATTAGTTGGTCATAATCAGGCATATCAAAACCGGCAGGTGCGGCGGCTCCGGCGCTGGCGTTAATCAGGTTGTAGACGGTCTGCACGGTGCTGACCATCCCGGAGGCGACAACTTCATGAATGCCACGGGGTTCCCCAACGCCGGTCATGCCGTAATACCGCACCTTGCCCTGAGTCTTCAAAACTTCCAGCCCCTCACGGACCTCACCCAGAACATCGGCCACGGTGATCGCACGGACTGACACATCAGTCTGGGAACTGATGCGGTCGTGCAATTGGATTAGGTCAACCTGCTCCCGGCCCAATCGCTTCAGGCTGGCTTCGACTGATTGGATAACTCCGGCCTTTAGATTGCTGGGGTCGGCTTCGCCCAGGCTGTACTTGGTGCCGACGTAGAACTCAGCCGAGTCTGTATCGATGGAGAGTTCTCGCATCACCTGGCCAAGGTTGGTCTCAGACTGACCGCCGCCGTAGCGGGAGGCAGTATCAAAGTAGTTGATACCAAGTTCCATCGCCCTGGCGACAGCTTTGACTCGGTCGGTAGGCTCGCCACGGACCATGAGTCCGCCCACATCGCCGCAACCGAACCCGATCTCAGAGACGTTTATGCCGGTGTTTCCGAACTTTCTGTAGTCCATGTATTCCTCAGATTTCTACTTATTGAACCGAAGGGAATTTGGGGTCGCGGCGTTCCCGAACCGAGTCGAGGCCTTCCTGAACGTCTTCGCCGAAGAAGCCTAGCATCTCCAGGGACAATGAGTAATCGAAGGCCGTGTGCTCGGCCTGACGTAGCCACTGGTTCAGAGAACGTTTGGTGTACCGCAGTGCCTGTTGGGAGCCAACAGCCAAGCGGCGGGCCACATCCATGGCCTTGTCCATCAGTTCGTCATGGGGCACCACCTGGCTGACCAACCCGATGCGCTCGGCCTCGGTGCCGTCCAGGAACTCGCAGGTCAACAGGTAATACTTGGCCTTGGCCATACCGATTAGCATGGGCCAAATCAGCGCTGCGTGATCACCGGCCGCCACTCCCAGCCGGACATGGCCGTCGGTGAACCGGGCCTTGTCCGATGCTATGGAGATGTCAGCCAATAGCGCCACGGCTAGACCTGCCCCCACCGCCACGCCGTTGATGGCGGAGATCACTGGCTTGTCCAGGTTGATCATGTTGTGGACTATGTCCCTGGCCTCTTCCATGGTTCCGGCAATCACCTTGGCGTTGCCGATGGACTCTTGGATCAGGTCAAAGTCGCCACCGGCAGAAAACGCAGTGCCCGCGCCAGTAATCACGACAACACGGACATCGTCGTCATTTCCCAGGTCCAGCCAAACTTTGCTGAGTTCGTTGTGTAGCTTGAAATTGGTCGCGTTGTAGACATCAGGACGGTTGATGGTCAGCAGGGCCACGCCATCCTTGATATCAAATAGTATGTGTTCATATTTGCTGTAGTCGTACATCGTTCCTCGCGGTGTTAGCAATTAGCCATCAGCTTTCAGGGGTTTGGTTTAGTACAGAGACTGGTTTTCGGTGAAGCGGTCCACCTCTGTTTGTGACATGCCCAGTATCTCTTTGAAGACGTAATCGTTGTCTTCACCGATGTTGCTGTAGGGCCCAAAATCCATTGGTGATTCTGACATTTTGGGCGGGTTGGCGGCAGCGATGCCTTCGAATTTGTCCCATTCGTAGGCGGGATTGCCCCGGTCCGCCAGGTAATAAGGGGTTGGCTGGTAGAACCCACGGGCTTTCAGATGCTCACTTTCGTAGAGGTCTTGGCCTTGGGACACCACGCTGGCGGGGACACCGGCCTCTTGGAGTTCGGTCATCACATCTTCGGCCGTCTGGTTCACAGCCCATTCACCCACCAATGCGTCCAGTCGCTCCTGGTTGGCCAGCCTAGATTCCATGGTTGAGAACGCGTCGTCGCTGCACCAATCCGGACTGCCAACAACCTGGCAGAAAGCCATCCACTGCTCCTCGGTTTGGACTGCAATGGCGCACCAACGGTCATCTCCCTGGCACTGGTAAGCGCCGTGGGGCGCGGCGAACGGATCCCGGTTGCCGATGCGTTGGGGCATGCGGCCCGTGGACTGGTAATCGAGTATCGCCGGACCAGCTGTGAGTGCGCCCGATTTGAAGATTGACGATTCCATGGTGGCTGGCTGGCCCGTCAGTCTACGCCGCAGCAGCGCTCCCATAATCGCCACGGGCTGAAAGACACCAGTGTGGTAGTCGGAGTAGGACGTATTGATGGTGGCTGGTGGCTCGCCTTCCTCGCCCGACATTAGAGATACACCGCCCATGTGCTGCACCAATATCCCGTAGGACTTGTAGGTGTAATACGGGCCGATGCCGCCCAGGCCGGTCTGCCACATGAGGATGATGTCCTGCCGCAGTCGCCGTAGCTCCGGGAAGTCGATGCCCCACCGGTCCAGGATGTTGCGCCGGAAGTTGGTCATGAAAACATCGCTGACTTTAACCAGCTCTTTAAACACTTCCAAGCCGTCCGGGGTCCGTACGTCAATTGTTATTCGTTTCTTGGCCCGCTGAAACTCCGGCTGACCGCCGCCGCGAGACCAGGCGGGGATGAAGTTCATCTCGTCCAACACCTTGTTGGTCTCGACCTTGATGACCTCTGCGCCCAGCGACGCCAGAATTCGGCCGGTCATTGGCAGCGCCACATATGGCCCGAGTTCCAGGACTCGGACTCCCGCGAGGGGTTTGTTAAGAGGTTTATTTTGGTTGGTCATTATTAAATTGCCCCCTGAATACGGAGGACCGCAAGTTCTGATTCGCCGAGTCCCAGATCGCCGTAAATGGCGTCATTGTCCTGACCCAGGTGTGGGGCTGGTTTGGTCACCGGCGAGACCTCCTCACTGTCGAACACACCCAACGGGTATTTCAGCGTACCCGCTTCAGAGTGGTCAAGATCAAACCAAAAATTACTGGCCTCCAGTTGAGGGTCGCCCAGCAGGTCGGCCACTGTGTTCACCGGAATAAATACCAGGTTGCGTTCCTGGCCCTGGTGGAAGAGTTCTTCAGAGGTGAAGCGGGTGGTGAAATCTATGACCAACGCTGTGATGATGTCGTTGTAGGGCGCACGGTCTTGGTTGCCGCCTTTGTAGTCGTCGTTGAGAATCTCTTCGTTGCCGGTGACCTCATACATCCAATTAGATAGGTTCTCCCACTCTCTGGGAGTGATGATACCCGCCGAAATCCAGCCGTCCTTGCTGGGGTAGGCACCCAATGGGATAACGAGGGTCGAATTGGTGCCGACGCGGGTTACGTTCTCGCCGCGTTGCATCCAGGCCAGGGCTGGGTGGGCGTCGGTGTAATAGGTAATCAACGCTTCCTGCATGGAAACGTCGATGTACTGACCCTGACCATCCTGCATATCTCGATAGACCAATGCGCCCATGATGGCGGTGGCGCCGTGTTGGGAGCCGGGGAAGTGGGACTGCTCATTGCCCTGTCGGAGCGGCGGGCCGTCTGGGTCGCCGGTTATCTGCATGAAACCGCTGGCGGCCAGGGAGATCAGGTCGGACGACTTGTAGTCCTTCCACGGCCCTGTCTGACCAAATGGAGTAATGGAGGCCATGATCAGCCCGGGGTTGTCTGTCTTCAAAGAATCAAAGTCCAGACCCAGCGACTTCATATACCCAACGGAGAAACTCTCAATTATTACATCTGAAGAGGCGGCCAGCTTCTTAAATAAATTCTGCCCATCCGGGCTCTCCAGATCTACCGTCACTGACCGTTTGTTGGTGTTGTAGAACAGGAAATAGGAACTGCGTTCTGTTCCCGGTTCGTCGCCGATAAAGGGCGGCCTCTGTCTGGTGGGGTCTCCGGCAGGGGTTTCTACCTTAATTACTTCAGCGCCGTAATCGGCCAGCAGTTTGCCGCAGAACACGCCCTCTGGCCCCGTAAGGTCCAGGATTCTATATGGTGGCAGCAGGACGCCGTCTTCAGGGGCTTGGAATGGCATATTATTCCTTAACAATCATGATAATCCCAAT
>CAVODA010000142.1:0-4627 GCA_963694265.1 Dehalococcoidia bacterium | reverse complement strand
TTATTTTCCAACGCTTCGAAGAGCTCCACTGCATCCACGCCTGACCGATATTTCCTTAAAGTCGGTATCAGCACGGTGGTAACCATGGCCATGCCACCGATCCAGAACACCACTGCGATCACGTGAATAACCCTGGCCAATGCGAACTCGTTCAATTTTCATCCCAGTTATTTTTCTAGAACCAGTCTTAGTGATTAGGCTGGGTACTGTTCCTTCCACCAACGGGCAATCTCATCACGCCGGGCAAACCAGACACCGGATTTTCCCGAAGCATATTTCAGAAACTGGTCCAGAGCGTAAGCCCGGGACGGCTTGCCAATGATGCGACAGTGGAGACCCACTGACATCATCTTGGGATGGGTTTCGCCTTCTTCATAGAGCATGTCGAAGCAGGACTTAGCCGCTTCAAAGAAGTCGTTGGGGGTAATCAACTCACCCCGCCAGAATTTGAAGTCGTTGACCTCCAGCGAATAAGGCACCACCAGCCAGGGCTTGTCGTGCACCTGGGTGTAATAGGGCAGGTCGTCGTTGTAGGCGTTGCAATCGTACTCGAACCCGCCCTCTTCAACCACCAGTTCTCGAGTGTTTAGGCTGGGTCCGTAGCGGGTGTACCAGCCGATGGGGCGCTGTCCGGTGGTCTTGATCATGGACTCTACCGCCTGCCGGATCGCTTCCCTTTCTGAGTCCCGGTCCATCTTGTAATACTCTTCCCAACGGTTGCCGTGGCCCATCACCTCGTGACCCAAACGGACAATCTCCAGGCCAACCTCTGGGTTCCGTTCTAGGGCAAGGGCACAGGCGAAGAAAGTCGCATTGATGTTGTGCTTTTCCAATACCCGCATCAACCGCCAGACACCAACGCGACTGCCGTACTCGTAAAAAGACTCATTGGCCAGGTCACGTTCTCCTGGGGCCATTGGGGACGGCGACTCGCCACCGGTTTCCTGTCTGGGGTCACCGTCTAGGGTTGAATACTCAGACCCTTCTTCGTAATTGACCACAACCGAGATTGCGATTCTAGCTCCGTTGGGCCATTTGACCGCCGGGGGATTTGCGCCGTAGCCAATCAAGTCTCTCGTACTCATCGTCGCTCCATATTTTCGCAGGTTGTAGTTCCGCCAATAAGACCTATTGGCCCATCTTCCAATAAATGTCCAAGTTGTAGGTTCGCCCGTAAGTCTTACTGACCCATTTTCCAATGATAGAGAATCACCGCCACTGAGCAGGCCAGGTTCAGGCTGGAAACGCCATTCTCCATGGGGATCGACACCCGGTAGTCGGCTACGTCCAATAGTTTCTGGCTGAGACCTTGTCTTTCGGTGCCGAAGGCCAGCAGTGCCCGGTCCGGCAGGTGGAAGTCTGGCAGGGTTTCTCCGCCCAAGTCCACAGCCACCAGGGGGCGGTCACACTTGGGTAGGTCATCGGACTGGGCCACTGGCATGGCGAATTGCAGGCCCACACCACTGGTCAGAGCGGCGGGTTTCCATGGGTCCAGGTTTCCGGTGTTCACCACTCCGGCGGCCCCAGCAGCAGCGGCGGCACGGACGGCCGCACCGATGTTGAACAGGTTCCGTGGGTTCTCCAACAGCACCACCGGCACCGGGTTCGGGTCGGCCAACAGCTTGGCCAGATCTACGTTTGGACGCCGGGCAATGGCCATCACTCCGGTGGGCGGTGTGACCGGGCCAAGCCTGGCGAACACCTCATCAGGAATGGCAGCAACGCGGCCATCAATCGCGTTTGTGATGTCGGGCGCATATTCGGCCTGCAGCGCAGCTAGGTCTTCAAGATTGGGGCTGACCACCTCCAGCAACTCCGCACCAAAGCGGACGGCGTGTTTCAATGGGTGGAAGCCTTCTATGACCACCAGTGATGGGTCGTTGCGTGCGTTGCGGAAACGGTCTTCAATGGGCTTTTGCTTCATTGCGCCATTATCGCAGATTGGCGGTGGGCGTTCCCACGGGTCTTCAAAACGAGAATGTTGGTAGAATTACCACTGGATTTGTACCCATCTGAGAAATAGGAAGCGGCCAAAAATTAATGATGGAATTAAAAGTGGGCCAGAAGGCCTCCCGCGAGAACACACTGACCTATGACTTTGTGAAGACCTACGCCGAAATCACGGGCGACTATAACCCGCTGCATTTTGATGAATCATTCGCTGCCAAGACCAAGTTTAAAGCCCTGGTGGTACAGGGTGGACTGACGTCGGGGCTGCTAAACGCCCTGGTGGCCATGGACATGCCCGGACCGGGCACGGTGTTCATGAGCCAGGACCTAAAGTTTATCGCGCCAGTTTTCGTTGGCGACACAATCACCGCCGAAGCCGAAGTGCTGGAGGTCCACGCCACCAAGCCGGTGACGAAGCTAAAGATGACCATTAAACGTCAGACCGGCGAGATTGTCCTCGAAGGTGAATGTTGGTGCTACACCTTCAGTCCGGAAGAGCAATAGGTTTCGCCGTAACTTAGCCCTTTTGGCCGAGACTGTGGCTTTGACTGCCAAGGCCCGTGGGATCAGGTGAATACTGCCGTCAGGGGTTAGAGATGAGGAACTGCTTTCTGCAAGAATTCCTCAGAACGCGCAACTGCTTGGCAACGGGGAGAGTGTTTCCAGGCTGGCGGCAAAACCAAGCGGAACGTCAGCCTTGGCGAACCCACCAGCAGCCGTTCCCTGCATGACCTGCCCACCGTAGCCGGCACCGCTCATGTGGGCGCGAATAATTAGAATGTCGGTGGGCTGGACGTTGTACGGGCCGCCGGAGCGGGTGAACGGCTGCTCGTCAACGTGGCTGTGCAGCAATACGCGACGGGTGAGCAGTTCACCATCCTCTGAAACTACATCCCACCAATCTGCGAACGACTCGCACCCGATATCAGGACTGTCCACCGTCACCGAAACCGAGTAACTCCCAGGATTTCCTGAGAGGGATACGGCAACAACGTTAGCTCCATTCGAATCGATGTCGGTGCTCTTGGTATCGGTATCTTTTGTTGCAGCTATGGCCGGAGAGGTCGCCTCGACTATTCCGGGTGGCGGCGTTGCTGAGTCACCGCAAGCAGCTATCAGGAAAACAGTTATCGAAACGATGACTACGGCGGTTTTCAACTTAAGCTTGCTCACAGTTGGGTAGTATCCCAGAAATGCGTGGGTTCGGGCGAAACTGTAAACTGTTCCGAACAGACATTTCAGGAGATAACACATGCGTGGAGTGACCTTTCCGGGAAATAGACAGGCTGAAATCAGAGAGTTTCCAAACCCCCAGGCCGGTCCGGGAGAGGCAGTGCTAAAGGTTAAAGCGTCTGGTCTTTGCGGAACCGACCTGCACCGATATAGGGGTTCAGAGCCAACGGACATGATTACTGGCCACGAACCCTGTGGTGTCATTGAGGAACTTTCGCCAGGTGCCCCTCCCGGAATCAAGGTTGGGGATCGGGTGATCTGCCACCACTACGCCGGCTGCGGAGTCTGCGAGAACTGTTCCATGGGCTACGAACAATTATGCCCTCAGGGGCGTATTACCTTTGGCGGCGGAACTGGCCACGGGGCCAATGCTGACTACATCGTAGTGCCATCCCGAAGCCTCGTGTTATTGGATGACGAATTGTCTTTTGAAGAAGGCGCGGCCATATCTTGCGGCACCGGCACCGCCTGGAACGGTCTCAAGAAAATGGAAATTTCCGGTCGGGACACCGTGGTGGTTTTTGGACAGGGTCCAGTAGGCGCAAGTGGAACGTTGTCGGCTAAGGCCATGGGTGCAAAGGTCATTGCTGTTGATGTGGTCCCGGAGCGGTTGGCGCTGGCCAAGGAATTAGGCGCGGACCATGTGATTAACGGACAAGAAGTTGATACGGTGGAAGCGGTTCGTGAATTGACCGGTGGTTTGGGCGCTACGGCCACTCTGGAGACTTCAGGCAATCCCCTGGCCAGGCAGCAAGCCCTGAAAAGTCTGCGGCCGTTTGGTCGCTGCTGCTATGTGGGCATCGGCGGTGCGGCAGAAATCGATTTCAATGCCGATGTCATTTTCAAGGTGGCAACTATCTTCGGCTCATGGACGTTCAGCAAAGCCGAGTTGATCGAGATAGAACGTTTCTTTGTCGACACCAAAGCGCCGTTGGATAAGCTCATCACTCACCGCTATCGGTTGGATCAGGCGGTGGAAGCATTCAAAGAATTCGACGGCGCAAAGACCGGAAAGTGCGTGTTTGTGATGGACTAGAAATGTCCGCTCTGAGGCTGGTCCATCTAGTGGACGCATCGCTACAGGTGCCTCTGGCATCGGATTAGACAATGGACGACTGGGATTGACCGACGGGAATGACCGAAAATTAACCCGACACAAACAAGGTGACATAACTATGAGTACCACTGGAAGCAAGTCGGGGCGATTAGGAATACTAGTTGGCGGCGGGCCAGCCCCTGGCATTAACAGCGCCATCAGCGCCGCAGTAATTGAGGCGGTGAACTCGGGTCTGTCGGTGGTGGGAATACTCGACGGGTACAAGCACCTGGCCGTGGGCCGGACAGACATGGTTCGGCAACTTGAGATATCTGACGTGTCATGCATCCACTCCCAAGGTGGTTCCATACTCAGGACCTCGCGCACAAACCCCGCCCGCAACCCGGA
>CAVODA010000141.1:0-4628 GCA_963694265.1 Dehalococcoidia bacterium | reverse complement strand
AGCGTCAAATCACCGGAGGAAAACAGCTATGACTCAGGAGGCCCAACCCGACACACAGTCGGTTCTCACTCCAGAAGTAAAAGCCATGATTGGCGTTGAAGGCGAGTTGATCGAGTCCTGGGGAACTGTGGACGTTGAGTATCTGCGCCGATTCACCCAGGCCGTAATGGACCCAGACCCCCGTTACTGGGACGAAGACTTTGCCAAGAGCACCCATTACGGCGCAATCATCGTTCCACCCATCATGGTCAGCTACATGACCCAGCGCATCCGCCCAGAAGCGGAAGACGCCATCACTGCGGCTTTCAAAGAAAACCCTATGTCAGACGGCATCGGATCTGTGAAGCGCCCCGGCGAGCTACCTTCGATTCCCACCCACCTGGTGCGGACGCTGAACGCGGGCAACGAGATTGAGGTCTACCAATACCCAAACATTGGCGACGTCATTTTCTTCCAGAACCGCTATCACGACATCCGAGAACGCGTAGGACGGGACGGCAAAGCCTTCTTGATTATCACTCGTGAGATCACCTACACGAACCAGAATAAGGCCCTGCTCTGTATCACCCGGCAGTCCTCTATTCGCCGTTAACTCCTAAAAACAACGCAATAAATAACCCCTTGAGGTTGTCCCAATGAGCGCCCCATTAGAAGACCTGCTAAAGATGACGCCTGCAGAGATTCAGGCCCACAACGAACGGCCCACCGCCGATGAGTTGCGAAACAAAACCCAGACCTACTATGAAGATGTGAATGTGGGCGACGAACTGCCCAAGTACATCTATGCGCCCACTCCCACCCACCTTTTCCGCTGGAGTGCGGCTATCGAGAACTTCCACCGGATCCATTACGATTTGGATTTTGGCCTGAACCACGACAAGAACCCCAGCATCTTGGTTCACGGATCCTGGAAACAGAGCGTAGTGCCCCAGTTCTTGAAGGACTTCACCCTACCCAAAGGCTGGCCTTGGAAGGCCGCTTTTGAACACCGTGCCATGCTGGTCCCCGGCGACACGTTGATCGTTTGGGCCACTGTGACCAACAAGTACGAGAAGGGCGGCATGGGCTTCATTGAGATGGACCTGGGCATGAAGACTCAGGACGGAGTGGAAAGCATGCCCGGTAGCGCCACCGTAGTGCTGCCGCTGAAAGACGGAGCGGATATCCCCTATCCTTTCGTGGCCCCTAAGGATTAAAAGCCCCTAAAGACTAAAAGGCCCCTAAGGACTAACGAGCTAACAGCATTCAGCGATTAGCTTTAATTACGAGGTAAGGACCGACATGGCCCGATTTTTAGCGATACATAATGTTTCCGGACTAACGGAAGACCAGTTCCGGGAAAAACTCAGCGCCGTTAGCAAATGGCGGCCAGACCGCCGCACCACCATTCTGAAAGTCTACGGAGACCTGAAACGCGGCAAGATCGTCACAGAATGCGAAGCCGTGGAACAGGAGCATTTTGAAGACTGGATCAAGATGACCGGCTGGCCCGCCGAGAGCATCTTAAACGTTGACATGATCATGCAGGTGGGTAATATCTGGGTGCTCTAATGTCGGCCTATTGGCCATAACCGGGATAGCGGCCAGCACCGAACCCAAGCTCTCCCCTTGATCTGACCACTAGCCACTGGCCCAAAGTCTCGGCTGTCGTTGCTGTCGCCCCGGTTGTCCCCCAGCAAAAAATACTCGTCCGGCCCGTTAAACCATTCTTTAGTGTCCGCTTTTTGACCACTTCGAATGTAGTTCTCCCCAAGTAAATTGCCATCCCAAAACACCCATCCCCCGGCAATCTTAATATCTTCACCAGGCAGCCCAACCACCCTTTTGATGTAGTCCCCTCCCTGGCCGTTGGGGTGCTCAAAAATAACCAGGTCTCCCCGGTTAATCCTGTTCCACCGGCTCCCCGGCCGCACCACCAAGACCGACTCTCCATCGCACAAAGTAGGCAGCATGCTATCCCCCGCAACCCGAAACCGGGCCGAGACGGGGATATTTATAAAACCCTGCAAGAAAGAGCCGAACAACACTGCCAGATGCCTCGTTTTATGGGATTCAGACGGATTTCAGTAACGCCAGTTATCTTATCCCCAATCATAACTTCGGTCTAAGCCGGTTCAGGTTTCTGATGGGAGCTTGAAATCATTGTCATTCTGAACATAGCGAAGAATTTCGTTGCCTTGGGATGCAACTCGTGGCTTATCTCAGGGTGACAATGGTGCGCATTTCCATGTGGTTAGTGGCGGCGTCGGTCGGCCACCAAGCCTATGGACTAAACCCTACCTCTAACCTAGAATTAGTCGAATTCAAATTCAGACCAATATCAGATCAATAACCGGAACGCGCTTGTAGCGCTCCCGCAACTCAGGAGGGCAACTATGGAAAATGGAATAATTCGCGTTGGGCTCATTGGGGCCGGCGCCAACACCCGACTCAGGCATATACCCGGCCTTCGAGAACAAGAAGGCGTTGAGATAGTGGCCGTCGCCAATCGCAGCCGGGCTTCCGGAGAGGCCATCGCCAGCGAGTACGAGATACCGACAGTGTACGATAACTGGCTGGACCTGATGGAGGCCGACGACATTGACGCCATCTGCGTCGGCACCTGGCCCTACATGCACAACACCTTGGTCCTGTCCGCCCTTGAGAACAACAAACACGTTCTCACGGAGGCCCGGATGGCCATGAATGCCCAAGAAGCCCAGGAGATGCTGGACGCCTCCCGTCAGTTCCCTCATCTAATCACCCAGATAGTGCCCGCACCTCAGACACTGCAGGTTGATAAGACCGTTCAAGACCTGATCGCCAGCGGGGAACTGGGCACGCTCTTGGCCCTGCGGCTACGGGTCTGCGACTACCACGGACGGGCAGACCGGTCCGACACTTTCATGAACACAGAAGGCCCCCTGCACTGGCGGCAGAACCGGCTACTCAGCGGCTATAACATCATGGGCATGGGCATCTGGTACGAGGCGCTCATGCGCTACGTTGGCCCGGCCACCAAGGTCATGGCCATGACGCACGTATTCACCAACCAACGCAAAGACGATGACGGCGTCATGCAGGGAATCACCGTTCCAGATCACGTGAATGTCCTCTGCGAGTTCGCCGCCGGGGTCCAAGCTGACCTAAGTTGGAGCACCATCACCGGCATGCAGACCGGCTCTGAACTTTGGATTTTTGGCAGCGAAGGCACAATTAAACTTGAAGGCCCACCCTTTGATAAAGTTTTGCTTGGCAAGCCGGGCGATACAGAATTCAAAGAGCATCCCATCGCCGATGACAAACGCGGAAAATGGGACGTGGAGAAAGACTTCATTGACTCCATCCGTGGCATCAAACCCGTAACTCACACGCCATTTGACGTTGGCGTGCAGTACATGGAATTCACCGAGGCCGTGACCCGCAGCGCCCAAACGGGCCAGGCGGTACATCTGCCCCTTTAGGCGATACTTCTAAACTTTGTAAATCACAGGGAGAACAATCATGGCTTCAGAAGGAATTAGGCTCGGCCTCATTGGCGCCGGCAAAAACACCCGAGACCGACACATCCCTGGTTTTCAGAAAGTGGCCGGTCTAGAGATTGCCGCCGTGGCCAACCGGAGCCGTGGCTCCAGCCAGGCAGTGGCCGACCAATTCAACATCTCCGGCGTTTACGACAACTGGCAGGACCTGCTGGAAGACCCCAGCATCGACGCCATCTGCATCGGCACCTGGCCCTACATGCACCGCACCCTGGTTTTGGCGTCACTGGAAGCCGGAAAGCACGTGCTCTGCGAGGCCAGAATGGCCACCACCGCCGCTGAAGCCCAGGAGATGCTGGACGCCTCACGAGAACGACCAGACCTGGTCACTCAGATTGTGCCATCACCCCTAACTTTCAAAATCGACCGCCTGCTCCAGGCCAAGATTGCTGAGGGCTACATCGGCGACATCATTGGCGTGAACGTGCAGTCTCTTGGCAACGGCTTCATGACCCAGGGTGAAGATATGCACTGGCGCAACGACCGCGACCTGAGCGGCTACAACATCCTGAACATGGGCATCTGGTACGAGGCCATGATCCGCTGGGTTGGCCGTGCCACCAAGGTGTCGGCAATGACTTCGATCAATGTCAACAAACGGAAGGACGAGAGCGGAGACTTGATCGACATCAGTATCCCAGATCACGTGAATATCATTGCTGAGCTGGCCAATGGCGCCCAGGCCAACATGCAGTTCAGTGCAGTCACCGGGCTTTCTTCCGGAAACGGCGTCTGGATCTACGGCAGTGAGGGCACCCTGCACGTGGACGGCGCACAGAACGTCTACGGCGGCAAACGCGGCGACGACAAACTGTCAGAAATACCCAACCCTGAAGAGGACCGGGCCGTCTGGCGAGTGGAAGAAGAGTTCTGCAACGCCATCCGTGGCACTGAGAAGATTACTCGCACACCATTTGAGGTGGGCCTCCACTACATGGAGTTCACTGAGGCCGTAACCCGCAGCGCCCAAACCGGGCAGACAGTGGCGATACCGCTTTAGAAACAGCAACCTATCTGGCAAAAGAAGAAGGGGCGTCCCAGCTAGTTGGGACGCCCCTTTTCTCGTTGGTGACCTGCCTCTTTATCTCATGCAAAAAACCCGCTGGA
>CAVODA010000140.1:0-4652 GCA_963694265.1 Dehalococcoidia bacterium | reverse complement strand
GTCTCAGGAGGTCTCCGAGTTGCGAGAGGGCATCGACCAACGCCTAGATGACCACGCTGCTGCCCAGGCCTGGGTGATGGCAGAGTCGGGCGTTGATGAAGAATCCAGCCGGCAGTTGGTCGCCTACTTGGAAGAGGGTAAGCGTGTCCTGGGGGTGGTGCCGTCCAAAACCAAGGTTGTGGCCGAGCGGTTCTTCGACGAGAGCGGCGGCATGCAATTGGTGATACACGCGCCATTTGGGGCCAGGATCAACCGCGCCTGGGGCATGGCCCTACGCAAGAAAATCTGCCGAGCGTTTGATTTTGAACTACAGGCAACCGCAACTGATGATGGTCTGAACTTTGCACTTGGTCCGGGCTTGTCGATGCCGGTGGATGAAGTATTCACTTACGTGAACGAACGGACAATCCAAGACGTGTTGCAACAGGCCATCCTACAGGCGCCGCTGTTTGGCACTCGCTGGCGTTGGAACGCCACCAGAGCTCTGGCGATATTGCGTCACTCCGGTGGGAGGAAGGTGCCTGCGCCCCTGATTCGAATGCGGTCTGAGGACTTGTTAGCGTCGGTTTTTCCGGCCCAGGTGGCTTGTCAGGACAACGCCATGCCCGGCGATATTGAAATTCCCAACCATCCATTGGTTTTCGAGACCATGCGCGATTGTCTAACCGAAGCCATGGACGTTGAGGGCTGCAAGGAGTTGCTGGGCGGCATCACCGACGGCACCATTGAGATATTTGGCCGAGACACAGTCCAGCCTTCTGCATTTTCCCACCAAATTCTGAACGCCATGCCCTACGCCTTCTTGGACGATGCCCCACTGGAAGAACGCCGCGCCAGGGCAGTTTCCCTGAGACGCGCTCTGCCAGAGAACTCGCGAGACTTGAGTTCTTTGGACCCCGCAGCCGTCGTGCAGGAATCGGCTAACGCCTGGCCCCGGATGCAAAACGCTGATGAACTCCACGATGCGCTGCTGATTCTGGGCGTATTGTCAGAGTCAACGGCCCTGGCCAGCGCCTCGCAAGAAGGCATGGGAGCCATCACCCTGTGGTTTGAATCTCTGATGGCAGACGGGCGCGTTTATAGAATGGAATCGGACGGCGTCTGCTACTGGGTGGCTGCCGAGCGCTTATCTCTGCTGCGGCCAGTCTATCCAGAAGCGTCATTCTCACCCGTTCCGCCCGCCCATCTGTTAGAGGCTTCAGGGGAACAAGAGAATGCGCGGGAAGACAACATCTATTGGATTATGTGCGGCTGGGTGGAATGCTCCGGACCGCTGACCGCTACGGAATTGGTCCGCGCATTAGGGCTGCCCCTTTATGACGTAGTTTATGGATTGGCGAGACTGGAGAACGAAGGTGTTGTCCTGCGGGGCAGTTTCCGGACGGAAGTAGAGGAAGAGGAGTTCTGCGACCGACGCATACTCGCTCGAATTCACCGCGCGACCATTGACACCCTGAGGCGAGAGGTTGAACCGGTATCGCCGGCAGCCTTCATGCGTTTCCTCTTGCGTTGGCAGCACGTTGACCCGGCAGTACGTCTCCAGGGTGAGGGCGGTTTGCTGGCGGCAATCGAGCAGTTACAGGGATTTGAATCGGCATCGGGCGCCATTGAAGACGAGGTTTTACTGTCCCGGGTTTCGGATTACGACCCGGTCATGCTGGACCGACTTTGCCTCGGCGGAGAAGTCCTCTGGGGTCGAGTTTCGTTGAAACCTACCCAGAAAACCACTCAGAAAACCACTTCAAAAACCACCCAAAAACTGAACGAAGAAATGACGCAGTTAAGCCGGTCTTCATTCACCAAATCCACGCCAATAACCATGGTGCTAAGAGACTCGCTGGACTGGATACTGGGCCCAACTGACCCTGATTCAGGGCAACTGACCGGCGCGGCCAAGGAAGTGGTTGAAGTCCTCCAAAACCGGGGAGCATCATTCCTGTCAGACATTGTTACGGCGACACAGCGTCTGCCATCGGATGTGGAAGAAGCGCTCTGGACGCTAGCAGCATCGGGGCGCGTCACTGTAGACGGCGTTGAAGCGTTGCGCCAAAGACTGGGCGGCACGGTGCGTCGGCCCCGCAGGAACAACGGGCGCGGTGGCCGGGACAACTCCCGCACCAGCCTGAACCGGCGGCGTGGCTACAGTCGTTGGTCGTTGCTGGAACCATTCGACCCCGTGGACGACCGCAGTGAACCCCTAGCACGGCAACTTCTGGATCGATATGGCGTCATATTCCCGGAACTGCTGGCACGCGACGGCCTGACCTACCGCTGGCGAGACCTGGTGCGAGTGTTGCGAAGTCTGGAAGCCAGGGGAGAGATCAGAGGTGGACGGTTTGTCTCCGGATATATCGGTGAGCAATTCGCTCTGCCGGAAGCCGTAGATCAACTGCGCAAGACCAAGAACTCCGAGCCAGACGGGGTGTTTATATCTGTGTCTGCTTGCGACCCGTTAAACCTGGCAGGAATCACTTCTCCTGGGAGGCGGGTACCGGCGTTGGTACGCAACCGGCTGGTGCTCCGAAACGGCGTACCCATAGCATCGATGGAAAACGGGGTGGTCGTTGAATTGACCAACGTCAGCCCTGAGATAATGGAACAGGCCAAGATCGCCCTTAGCGTGCCGATCTCCCATTCCGGGTATCAAATGGACCGTCCGGATTTGGTGACGGTTTAGCATCTAGTGGTACGGCCAGTTAACGGCCCTTTCGTCAGGCACTACAATTGATAATCAAGGGTGCCTATGCTAACGTTGCTAAGCACTTTCTACGCCTCTCCACCCAGTTAAATCCAGACCAACAAGCCTGGTTTATCGGGCGACAGGATTGGCAATTTCACAAAGGCGGCCCCATTGTCCGAGTTCCGTTTTTCACCCAACCCAAACGAGGCCCATCTGGTCGACTGGCAACCCTGGGGCCCCGCTGCATTTGCCAAAGCCCAAGAAGAAGATAAACCGGTTTTTCTTTCCATCTCTGCAGTGTGGTGCTACTGGTGCCATGTGATGGATGAGACCACTTATACCGATCCTGATGTCCAAGAGATTCTTAGAGAAAACTTTGTAGCTATTCGGGTGGACAATGACCACCGCCCGGACATCAACTCCAGATATAACGTTGGCGGTTGGCCCACCACTGGCTTTCTCACCGGCCACGGCGGCTTAGTAGGCGGCGCAACTTACCTGCCACCCGACCAGTTGATCTCCATGATGGCAGAGCTGATAGACGCCTATAAGAACGACCGCCCCACTCTCTACACCGAAGCCAGAGAATTACTGGGTCGACGCCGTACCCACGCCCGCCGGATAGTCGCCGGCCCCGAACTGGATCTGTTGGTTGTTGATATCGTCTCACGCATCGTCGCTGGGGCCTATGACACCACCAACGGTGGATTTGGCAGTGAACCCAAGTTCCCAAATGCGTCGATAGTGCGCTTTGTAAACCATCTTTACCGCACCAGTGGTGAAGACTTCTATGGCGCGATGCTGATCAAGACCCTGGACAGCATGTCCCAAGGTCAGGTCTTGGATGCTGCCGATGGTGGTTTTTTTAGGCACTGTGCCCAGGCAGATTGGACCCAACCCCAGCACGAAAAATTGCTGGAAGACAATCTAAATTTGGTTCGGGAATTCCTCGACTCCAGCATCTTGCTAGAACGCCCTCAGTACCGCGATACGGCAAAGCAGACCATCAATTATTTGATGGAGCAGTTGTACGACTCCACAGTTCCTGGGTTCCAGGGCAGCCAAGGTGCCCATTCTGAATATTTCTCCCTGAGCGCCGACCAGAGGACGTCAGATGGGCGTCCTGAGCCGGATTCATCTTGTTACGTAACCAACAACGCCCTTGCCGTGACCGTATTTTTGGATGCAGCTTGGAAGCTGGGCGATATGGAGCTTCAGAAGACAGCATTGCAGGTACTGGAACGATTGGATGCCATGGCCCAGTCCGACTCTTTCAGCCATGTGTACTCGAGTGATGGACCATCGGATGGACCGGCTTTCTTCACCGATTATGCCTGGCTACTGACAGCGTTGGTGCAGGCCCACGGCAAAACTGCCAACGAGGCCTATCTGACACGGGCCGTTGAGGTTGCCCAACTGATGGTTGAGACATTCTTCGACCAGGAAGGCGGCGGCTTCTATGACATTGCCGAAGAACCCGAGGCCATCGGCCATTTGGCGATCCGAGAGAAGACACTAGCCGATAATACAGTTGCGGCCGAGGCATTGATCCGCCTGCACCAAGCGACTAGAAATGACGACTACCGACAAATTGCAGAGGCGACTTTAAGCGCCTTTGTTGAAAGCTTCCGTGAGAGTGGCGAGTTTGCCGCCGATTACGGTCTAGCGGTTCATATGCTCAAAAATGACGTGGTAGAAGTGACCATTGAAGGGAAACCGGAAGACCCCGGCTGCCAAGAACTCATGGCCGCAGCCACCCGGCTTCCGCAACCAAATTTAGATATAAAGACAGTGATTGCCGCTGAAGGTGACACGATTGCTCGGGCCCACGTGTGCCTGGATACAGTGTGCTTGCCGCCAGTGGACTCACCCAAAGCACTGGCAGAAGCAGTGGCCGGGCTGACCAACCAAGCAGAAAACCCATTTCAAGATATATTCCAAGTCTTCCCTGGCAATTAAACTTGGCAGTTAA
>CAVODA010000139.1:0-4680 GCA_963694265.1 Dehalococcoidia bacterium | reverse complement strand
GACAGAAAATGCGACAGAAAACGACCCAGAAAACGGGGCCGCGAGCGGTCGTCTGTTTCCCTAGTCCCTATCCAACTATGGCCACTCCCCAACAAAACACACCCAACCAGGACACTCCCCCCTACAGCAGATACCGTCTGGTGATGGCGGTCTTGGTCTTGGCCGGTCACTTGAGCGTTGGCCTCAACGTCTTTGCGGTTTCACCTCTACTCACTCTGGCTATTGACGACTACGACATCAACCGGGCGACTGCCGGACTACTGGTTGCCCTGCCTTTACTGGTGGCGGCAGCCGTGGGCTTGCCCAGCGGAATACTAATCGCCCGTATCGGCCTGCGTCGTTCTTTCATGATTGGCTGGGCGGCCATTGCCCTAGTTTCTCTTTCCGGATTTGCGCCCAACTTCATCACATTGTTGTTGCTACGGTCTGGCATCGGCGTGGGGTTCGCCTTCGTGCTAACCGGAACCGGGCCATTGTTGATGCAGTGGTTCCGGCCCAAAGAAGTAACGGTGATGAACGCCCTCACCACGGCGGCGTTGAGCCTGGGCATCGCCCTGTCGGTGGCCACAGCCGCGCCATTGTCCAAGATGGTCGACTGGCAGATGGCATTAACTATCTTTGGCCTACCCGGAGTTGTCGGCTTGGTGGCCTGGATCGTCTGGGGTCGGGCCACCGGCGGTACGCCCATGAAGTCTGGCGGCATATCGCTGAGTGAGGTTGGCATGGTGCTGCGCAACCGCGCAGTGGTGCTGCTATTAATCGCCGACGCTGGAATTTTGGTCCAGTACTCTGCCTTCACAGGATGGCTGCCGACTTTTTACAACGAAGACCGGGGTATCTCCCTGTCCCAGGCTGGCTTCATCACTGGGTTGCTGCCCCTCGTAGGCGTGTTTGCCGTGTTAGCAGGCGGGGCCATTGCCCTGCGGGTAACCTCGGCCCGGACTTTATTCGTTAGCTCCGGTTTGCTGGCCGGAACGGGCGGGTTGGGCGCATTCTTGCTTCCCAACCCGGAATGGATCTACCCGGCGGTGGTCGTTATGGGCATTGGGTCTTGGCTTTACGTCCCCACTCTGCTCACATTGCCCATGCAGATGGAGGGAATGACCCCGGAACGGGTGGCGGTGGTCTGGGGTTCTCTGCTGACATTTGGCGGGTTTGCCATGTTTGTCGCGCCCATCTTGGTGGGCGCACTGCGTGACGTCACCGGATCATTCTTCCCCGGATTGGCCATCTGCGCCGCCGCATCGTGGGCGCTTCTGTTTGCCGGCTTCCTGCTGCCCGGCAATGTCGAAGAAACCTAGGCACGAACTAGGCCGACCACAATCCGATTGACAACCCAAATCGCGGCGCGTACCTTAAAGCCGTCACGCCCACGACCACGTTTGATCTAGGTAAGCCCGTCACTCCCACGACCGAGTTTGGTCCAGGGCACAAATCCGCACATTTTAGGAGACTGACATGGGTAGAATTCCAGCCGCGACTCGTGAGACTGTTCCCAGCGACCAGACCGCCGAATTTGACCAGTTGCTTGCCGGTGCGGGCTCCGTGCCCCTGGTAGGACCTGGTTCAATATTCTGGCACGTCCCAAAGGCTCAGCAAGCGGTCACGGCCCTGAACAATTACCTGCGCAACGACTCGTCTCTGTCCGATAAGACCTTGGAACTCACAATGCTGGTCACAGCCCGCGAGAATGACTGCATGTACGTCTGGAACGCCCATGCCGCCTCTGCCCGCGCCGCCGGAGTGCCCGACGCCGTGGTGGACGCCGTTAGAGACCGTAAGGAGCTTCCCGCACTGGCGCCCGACGAAGCAGCCGTCATCAACTACGTCCAGGAGTTCTATCGCACGCACCGGGTGAGCCGCGGCGCCTACCAATCGGCCATCGAGGTGTTCGGCAAGCAGGGCTTGATAGAACTGTCGCTGGTGATGGGCAACTATGCCCTTATCGCTGTTGCGGTCAACGGATTTGATTCTGAGCTGCCCGCCGACCGCACAGAGCCGGTTCTACCCATCTAACTGGAATCGACCCAAACCGACAGGGAGTCACCATGGCAGTCGAACCGTTCGCGATAGATGTTCCAGACTCGGTCCTCGATGATTTGCGAGCGAGACTGGAGCGTACCCGGTGGCCGGACGAATTACCCGGCACCGGTTGGGATTACGGGAGCAATCTTGACTACATCAAGGAATTGGTGGAGTACTGGCGCACCAAGTTTGATTGGCGCGCCCAGGAAAAGCTGATTAACTCATTTTCCCATTTCAAGACGGAAGTAGACGGCCTGGGGATTCACTTCATCCACGAGAAGGGCAAAGGGCCAAATCCCATGCCTTTGATCGTGACCCATGGTTGGCCTGGCACGTTCTTTGAGATGCACAAAATCATCCCGTTTCTGAGCGACCCGGCCAACCACGGCGGCAACCCCGCAGACTCTTTTGATGTCATTGTCCCGTCGATGCCTGGTTACGGGTTTTCAGACCCCGCCACCGAGCGTGGTCTGGACGTGCTCAGCGTTGGCGACCTCTGGGCCAAACTGATGTTAGAGAACCTTGGTTACCCACGTTTTGGCGCTCAAGGTGGTGACTGGGGTGCCAGCGTCACTGCCAAATTGGGTTTCTCCCATCCCGACAAGGTAATTGGCATCCACTCTACTTCCGTAACTAGACCCACTCCCTACATGGGCCCCGGCTCCAGGGAATTGTCCGATGCCGAAAAGGCAATCATTCGACACCGGACCGATTGGCAGGCGTCCGAGGGCGGCTATGCCCACATCCAGGGCACTAAACCTCAGACACTTTCCTATGGACTGAATGACTCTCCCGCCGGATTGGCCGCTTGGATCGTGGAGAAGTACCGCACGTGGAGCGACTGCGGCGGCGACGTTGAGTCTCGGTTCACCAAGGACGAATTACTGACCACCGTCATGATCTACTGGGTGACCCAGTCCATTGGCTCATCCACCAGGCTCTATTACGAGACCAACCGCAAACCCTGGGACCTGAAACAGGGCGAGCGAATAGAAGTCCCCTGTGGCATTGCGTCGTTCCCCGGCGAGAACACAGTCCCACTCCGGGAATGGGCTGAGCGCTCCTACAACGTGCAGCATTGGACCGACATGCCCAGCGGCGGACATTTTGCCGCCCTGGAAGAACCGGTAAATCTGGTGGCGGACATCCGCGACTTCTTCCGGCCCTTACGGTAGCCAAGAATCTCGATTCGTCTCGTATGAAACGCTGTATATTCTGGGATATTATCCACATAAAAATTGGCTGCAACGACCCTACGCATCTGACAACGTACTAGCATGAGACTACCCCGGCCCCGTTTAACTCCAGACTGGTTGTTCACCTACACCGGCGTAATGCTGTTGTTGGGCGTGGCCGTGAACTGGGGCGCGGGATTCACCCAGTTTGCCCACAGCCTGACACTGCCATCCATGGAAGTGGATTTGGGCTTGTCCCACACCAAGGCTGGCTTGGTCATAACCGTGGCCAACCTGGTACGCATCTGCAGCACTTTCACGGCTGGCACTCTAGCTCCACGTTACGGCAGTCGTTTCATCATTGGCGTAGGCACGGTGGCAGCCGGCAGTTCCATGATCATGCTGGGCTTATCCCAAACTTACCTGCTGGTATTGTTGTCGTCCGCATTCATGGGCGTCGGCACTGGCATGGCCCTGGCTCCCATGATGGGTCTGCTGTCCCGGTTTTTCCGAGTTGGTGATCGGGGCCTGGCCGCTGGCTTGGCGTCCATGGGCGGCAGTTTCGCCTTCATTTTCGCCGGCGTATTAGTGCCGTGGTTGGTGGGAAAAGACGCTGATGAGGGCTGGCGTAATAGCTGGTTTGTCTTCGGAGCCTTGGCCATTGGCATCGGGCTTACCGCTCTGATTTTCCTCAAGGAACAGCCCAAGTCAGCCGAGGGCGGAGTTAGTGCCAATCAAGCTGCTCCGCGTGTTCGGGGCGCCTGGCCCATGGCTGCCTACAAGAGCCCTATGATCTGGCTGGCGACTTTCCTAGCCTTCAACACCGGTTGGTCCCAGGGTGTGTTCAACGCCTTCTTCGGCGTTTATCTCTCCCAGGAAAACAGCATCAGCCTGGGCACCGTCGGGCAATTGGTGGTTCTCATTGGCGTGATTAGTATCAGCAGCGGCACTTTCTGGGGAGCATTGTCAGACCGGGTCAGCCGAGGTCAGGCATTTTTCTACTCGTACGTGTTACAGGCCATCGCCTTTGCCTTAATGGCCCTGTTCCCCGGAATAGTCAGTTTCATCATCGCCGCCGTTTTGATTGGTTTCACGCTCCGGGCGGCGTACACCATCTGCGCGGCCTGCTCCGGGGATTACGTGGCGGTGCAGTTTTCGGCGGCGGCATTCGGGTTGATTTCTGTGGGGGCCGGACTGGGCAATGCCCTGTCTCCCACCGTTGGTGGTCTCATCGCCGATAGCTTTGGTATGCATTGGTCATTTGCCCTGGCCATGATTGGTGCAATTGTTGGAATGGCAGCATCGGTGGTGATGATCAAGAACCCGGCAAGTAGACAAGCAACTCTGCCAGCCCCATCTACTTAAAATCCAGGCTAAGAACCGGTCTGCCAGGAAACAACTCGCGGCTCCAGGTTCACCGAGCCCTTGATCGAGAATCCCCCATCTTTTTCTTCTAGGACATCAGGCAGCAACGCCTCCA
>CAVODA010000138.1:0-4689 GCA_963694265.1 Dehalococcoidia bacterium | reverse complement strand
TGGGGCGTTTTCTTATTTTTTGAATTGAGGATACGGCCAAACTGAGGCACACTACCTTGAGCCGGGGCACTGGCGGGTTTATAGTCTTAGTAGCATGACTAATTTCAGCAGATACACCGTTTCCATCGATTATGACCGACGCCTGTACAAGCAGGACATTGCCGGGTCAACGGCCCACGCCAAGATGCTGGCCAAGCAGGGCATCATCTCCCAGGAAGACGCCACTCAGATCACTGACGGGCTGGCGTTGATAGAGCAGGAGATCAGGGAAGAAAAATTCCCCTGGGACCCCGCCCTGGAAGACCTGCACATGAATATAGAAAGTCGCCTGCACCAACTTATAGGTGCGGCGGCGGGCAGGTTGCACACGGCCAGGTCACGCAACGACCAAGTGGCCGTGGACCTACGCCTCTACACCAAGGCCACCATCATGGACTTGGTCAAAGGATTGCGAGGCGTGCAGGCAGCGTTGCTAGGGCTGGCTGAGAAGCATCAGGGCGTGGTGATGCCCGGCTATACCCACCTGCAACGGGCCCAACCAGTGCTGTTCCCGCACCATATGCTGGCCTATTTTGAGATGTTCCAACGGGACATTGGCCGCTTTGAAGACTGCCACAAACGAACCGACGTCATGCCCTTGGGCAGTGGTGCTTTAGCCGGAGTGGCCTACCAGACTGACCGCGATTTCTTGGCCGCAGAGTTGGGCTTTAGCCGTATCAGCGCCAACAGCATGGACGCCGTGTCCGACCGCGATTTTGTGGTTGAGTTCTTGGCTGTAGCATCGGTCTGCATGATGCATTTCTCCCGCATGTCTGAGGAGTTGATTCTCTGGTCCAGCGGCGAATTTGGTTTTATACGGCTGTCAGACGAGTTCACCACCGGCAGCAGCATCATGCCGCAGAAAAGAAACCCAGACTTTGCCGAACTGGCCAGGGGCAAGACCGGCCGGGTCTACGGAGACCTAATCGGCTTGTTGACCACCCTGAAGGGCCTGCCATTGACCTATAACAGGGACATGCAGGAGGACAAGGAAGGCTTCTTTGACGCCGCCGACACCCTGACCACCACGTTGGACGTTTTCCAGGCCATGCTGCCCGGTATGCAATTAAACGAGGAACGGGTCTCAAGCCTGGCCAGCGAGAGTCAGATGCTAGCCACTGACCTGGCCGATTATTTGGTGGGCAAAGGTATGCCCTTCCGTGAGGCCCACGGAATCATGCGGCGATTATCCCGCTACTGCGACGACGAGCACGTCAGCCTCCAGGACCTGCCGATGGCGGAGTACCAGAAGATGTCAGACCTGTTTCAAAATGACGTCTATGACATTACGGCTGAGTCGTCTGCTGCCGCCCGGGATAACCCCGGCGGAACTGCCCCAACACGGGTTGCGGCTGCATTAATAGAAGCCAAAAAGATATTGGAGGCTGCCGGATATGGTTTCTGAGGCCAGGATTCTCATCGCCCCATCGGTGCTGTCAGCAGATTTCGGAGATTTGGGTCGCCAGGTTCGTGCGGTGGCCGACGCCGGCGCTGACTTGATTCACGTGGACGTAATGGATGGCATATTTGTGCCCGCCATATCGTTCGGTGAGGTCGTAATTGACGCCATCAGGGCCAACACTGACGTGCCTCTGAACATCCACCTGATGATCCAGGAACCAGATAATCTTATGTCCACCTTTGCCAAGGTTGAGTCCGACCAGATTCTGGTCCACGCCGAGGCCTGCGGACACCTGCACCGGACTGTCTCCCGTATCAAGGACAAGGGCAACCAAGTTGGTGTGGCCATCAACCCGGGTACACCCTTGAGTGCCGTAGAGGACGTTTTGCCACTGCTGGACATGGTCATGATTATGTCGGTGAACCCCGGAGCGTCTGGCCAATCGTTCATTCCCCAGAGCCTGGACAAGATTCGCCGACTTAAAACCATGATTGAACAAGGCAACCACAGCGCCCAGATAGAGGTCGATGGCGGGATCAAGGCCGACTGGACCGCCCAGGACTCGGTTAAGGCCGGTGCGACTATCCTGGTGGCCGGATCAGCCATCTTTAACGACCACGAGACCATCCCCGATGCCATGAAAGGCATGCGAGGGTGTTTCTTCGGGTAGTAGCTGGCAGATTACAGCTATAAGCTTTCAGCGGTCAGTAGTTAGGTAATAAAAAATGCCCCTTCCCATTTATCTGGGAAGGGGCATTTTATGTTTCAATTGCCTTGGCTGGCTATAGTGCGGCGAAGACCTTTTGGACCTTCTTGGACTTGTGCAGGGAGCGCAGGCAACGGGTGCAAATCTTTACTTTGACGGGTTTGCCCTCGCGCATCAGCGTCTGTTTGTGGACGTTGGCCTCAAACCGGGTCTTGGTGTGGCGGTTGGAGTGGCTGACGTTGTTGCCGGTCATTCCAGCTTTTAGACAGAGTTCACAGCGCATTGTTGTTCTCGTTTACTGCTGATCAGGCTCAAAGCCAGACAGCATCGTAGGTCGTTTATATGCCGTTGATTGTTTTCAGATTAACACATTCCCCACGCTCAAACAACTCCCACGGCCTCAGGCCGGTTCCTATCTACCAAAGCTGCGCACAGACCTGACTTACGATTCGAGCTGATTTTGGGCGAACAACAGAGTGACTGTATCCTAGCCTCGGCCAGCGGTGTATTATCCTCTCTGACTTTTATGTCTTAATTCCGCGTTAACCACAGGAGGGTTTTTATGAAAGTGATCAGAATTGCCGAGGTTGAAGTAGTCCCCATCGCCACCGCCACGCCAATTCCAGGCTGGACCGGCGGAGACGTGAAGCGCACCAGGCAAAACTTATTACCCGAAGGCGCCAGCAAGACTTTCAATAGCAGCATCGTCAACTTTGAGAAAGGGGCCACCACTGGCTGGCACACCCACAAGAGCGACCAGATGTTGGTTGTCACTGCCGGAGTGGGTGTCGTCGCTGACGAAAGCCACGAGCAGGAGATCACCGTGGGAGACGTGGTCCACGTCCTACAAGGCGAGAACCACTGGCACGGTGCCACGGCCAATTCTTACATGTCCCACATCACCATTACCGCCGCCGAATAATTCTTCGGCACTTCAGTTCTTAAAAAAGCCCTTGAGTTAATCTCAGGGGCTTTTTCTTGTTCTGAAGTAGCTTAGCGTTATTTCGTGTGGCCATTGCGGTGGTGGGTTTTTAACCCGCACTGCCTGACAGATTGCAGAATTGGCGAACCGAGAATAAACACGTTCAACCAAGTAAATGCGGGTTAAAAACCCGCGCCTACACCAGCCTGACTAGGCCTGATATTCTGGTCTACTTTTCCAGTCTGGCTCGGGCGTTTCTCGACCTATTTCAGGCAGGTACTTCGATTTTTCAACCAATGTTTGCTTGTGGATGTAGCGCGGGCAGTTCGGGTAAGACTCAGTGATTCGCACTCGCACTATGAACTGCGCTTCATGATATTCGGCCATCAGTGGGTCGTTTTCGTCGATTGTCGCCACTCCCTGAATGCGTAGTCGCTGCTGCCCGGCGAAGTCGATGAACAGCATGCCAACGTTGGGGTTCTCAAGCAGGTTGCCCATCGACTGATATTTACCGTTGCCGTCATAGTTGGGAAAGGCGAGCGTTTGCTCATCTACCACGCGCACAAACCCAACCTCGCCGCCTTTGTAAGAACAGGTCGGCAGGCCGCGTTTATCGCAGGTAGCCAGAAAGAACATATTCGCGTCTTCAATGAACCAGCTCTCGCCTTCCCCCAGAGTGTCAGCAGCCCGTTCAGCCATCCGATCAGCCAGCTTGCGAGTCCCGAACTTGTCCTGTAGGTCTCGGTTGCCTTGGTGGTAGTCGTGTACTTTCATGCTATCGCTCCTGGCATGCTACTTCTCTTGGCGGCGCGTAATCTCAACGGTGGCGTTCTCAATCACTGAACCACGGATTGGCGGGTGGGGTTTTTTCACTTTGACCGAGACCGAATCCACTGGGAAGTCGGACAAAATTCGGTCGACGATTGACTGCGCGGCAGCCTCCAACAGGTTTTGGGGTTCGCCTTCCATAACGTCCCTAACGGCACGGTAGATATGGGCGTAGCTGACGGTGTCTTCCAAGCGGTCTGAGCCACCGGCAACGCTCAGATCCATCTCCACTGCCAGATCCACCAGGTACTCTTGGCCTTGAACACGCTCCTCGGGGTTCACGCCGTGGAACCCGTAGAACCTCATGCCTTCAAGGACGATCCGGTCTGCTTTCTGAAAATCTTCTTCCAAGATGGTTCTGTACCTACCGGCCTTTGGCTTCGATGGCGTCGGCAAGGGCCAACAGGTTCTGGGCCCGCTTTACCACTGGCACGTCAACCATGCGTCCGTCCAAGGCGAGGGAGCCGCGCCCTGCAGACTCTGCCTCGTCCCAGGCTTCCATGATCTTCCTGGCGTAGGCGACTTCTTCAACAGACGGACTGAATATTTCGTTGATTATGTCAAGTTGGGCAGGGTGGATGGCATGCTTGCCGGTGTAGCCCATCTGCCGCGCCCGCATGGCGTCGGCCCGCAGAGCGTCCGGGTCTTGGAAGAGGACAAATGGTGAGTCCAAAGAGGCCACGTTGGCCGCCCTGGCTGCTATTGGCACCAGTGATCTGGGAACCTGGACCTCTTCTCCGGTGTCGGACCGTTCGATGCCCATGTCGTTGGTGAAGTCCTCGGCCCCAAAGG
>CAVODA010000137.1:0-4718 GCA_963694265.1 Dehalococcoidia bacterium | reverse complement strand
CCAACACCCGTCCTGACTGCGCAGACACTGATCACCGGTTTTTTAGACGCGATGGCAGTGTGTCGTGGTCCCAAGAACCCAAAGCTGGCCCCGGCGGCCAACACTGCAGATGCCTTGTGCATCACGTCCATGTGGGAAACGTCACTGTAGGAGAAGTAGACCCAGTCCACGCGTTCCCGTTTGATCAGTGGAATCAACTCCGCCTCTTCAACTATGGGGATGCCGTAAGGGTAGAGAGGGCCGCTGAGGGCATGGGGGTAGGTGCGGTCTGCAATGTCTGGAATCTGGGCGGCGGTGAACGCAACGACCCTGATCAAAGTGTCATTGCGAAAGACGGTATTGAAATTGTGGAAGTCGCGGCCGGCGGCTCCCATGATAATTACTCTGGTGCGTGAGTCGTTTTGCATCGTGCTTATATGATACGGGTTGAAAGTTACAGAGTCATGGGAATTTGGTGTGGTTGCTAGCTTAGGCCAATAACCTCGCCGTCTGACGAAACGTCCATGTCCAGCGCTCTAGGACGGCTCGGTAGGCCCGGTAGCGTCTGGATGGGGCCAGCCAGCGCATAGAGGAACCCTGCGCCAACGGAAGCCCGGATGTCCGTGATGGGAAAGGTGTAGCCGCCGGGTCTTCCCTTCAAACTCTGGTCATGGGAGATGGACAGGTGGGTCTTGGCCATACAGATGGGTAGATTGCCCCAACCTTTGGACTCAAAGTACCGCAGCCTTCGTCGGGCCTCCGGCGACCAACTGACGTCGGCGGCGTTGTAGATCTTCTGGGCCAACGCCAACACCTTATCCTCGGCGGAGGCGTCGGCGGGATAGGCGTAGGTAATCTGAGGCGTGCGTTGGGAAGCGTCGACCACGGCCTGGGCCAGGACTTCACCACCGACGCCGCCCTGGGCGAATCCGTCACATTCAACTGCGGAAGTTGCCCCGGCGTCCATGGCGATCTTCTTTACCGCGGCTAGCTCTTCGTCGCTATCGGTGCCGAACCGGTTGATAGCCACGACGCAAGGCAGGCCAAAGCCAGTGACGATGCCAATGTGATGGACCAGGTTATCACCGCCAGCTACCACTGCGGCAGCGTCTGGTGTCCCCAGATCTCTACGCCGGACACCACCGTGCCACTTGAGGGCTCGGGCGGAGGCAACCAATACGGAGGCGCTGGGTAGTAACCCGCTCTGCCGAGTCTTGATGTGCATGAATTTTTCAAATCCCAAGTCGGAGGCAAACCCGGCCTCGGTAATCACGTAGTCGGCATAGCCCAGGGCCATCTTGTCGGCAATGATCGAACTACAACCGTGGGCGATGTTGCCAAAGGGACCGGCGTGGATGATGGAAGGTTGGCCCTCCATTGTCTGGACCAGATTCGGCATCACGGTCTGGTGAAGCAAGGTCATCAAAGCACCGGCAAAACCTAACTGTTCAACCGTGACTGGCTCCCCCTCTGAAGTCTCTCCGATGACGATGCGGGCCAGCCGTTGGCGTAGGTCTTCCGGGCCGTCAGCCAAGGCCAATATGGCCATGATCTCAGAGGCGGATACGATATCAAATCGGGCTTCCCGTAGGGGGCCGAAGTTGGCGCCACCGATTCCTGAAACAACCTGGCGCAGACCCCTATCTGAAGCGTCTGTCACGCGGTTCCACATGAGTCCACCAGCGGTCAGTCCGGGTACCGAGTTCCGGTACACGGCGTTTTCCACCAAGGCCGCCAGAAGGTTGTGGGCTGAGCCAACGGCGTGGGCGTCTCCGGTGAAGTGGATGTTGATCTCGTCTTCTGGCACCACCCGGGCCATGCCGCCGCCGGTGCCGCCACCCTTGATACCAAAGATTGGCCCCAAGGTGGGTTCCCGGAGATTGACCGATACCTTGTGCCCCAAGCGGCCCATACCCTGGGTGAGGCCAATGGCCGTGGTGGTCTTGCCCTCACCAGCTGGGGTTGGGGTGATGCCGGTGACCACCACCAGCTTGCCCCGGTATTCGACTGGGTCTTTCAGGGCATCCAGGGAAATCTTAGCCTTGTACCGACCGTAAGGAACCAAATGGTCAGCGTCCAGGCCAAGCTCTTCTGCAATCTTTGTTATCGGCTCCACATCGTCTCCGGTTGCCAGATTGGGCCAGTGATTATTTTAAAACTGCTTATTTTGAAGCTTCCTGCTCCAGCCGGTCGATGTCCGACTCGCTCAGGTTGAAGTATTTGGCGTCGGGATGATGGAAGACCAGCGCCGATACCGACGATTCCGGGTCCATCATGTAGCCTTCGGTCAGTTCCACGTCCAGGTTGGCTGAGACGTCCAGCAGGCGGAACAACTGCTCTTGGTCTTCCAACCTAGGGCAGGCTGGGTAGCCAAAGGAGAATCGCTTGCCGTGGTACTGCGTGCGGAACAAATCCTGAGGTGTTGTTCCGGCTTTGTCGCCAAAGCCCCACATCTGCCGTATCTGTTGGTGGAGCAGCTCGGCAAAGGCCTCGGCGCTTTCCAGGGCCAGCGCCGATAGGATGTGGGAGTTCAAGAACTGTCCATCAGCCATCCATTTTTCGGCCAAAGCCCGGACACCGTTTCCAACGGAAACAACGAACATGCCAAGGTAGTCGGTCTTCCCGCTGCTCTGGGGCAACAGGTAGTCTGCCAAGCAGAGACCGTCCCGCTGGGATTGGCGTCCCAGATAGAATTCCTCGGCGATTTTTTTGTCTTCGGCGCCGTTGACCTGAATCCGTTGGCCGTCCGAGTTGGCAGGGAAGAATTTGAATATGGCGTGGGCCTTGATGTCTGATTGGGCCAACATCAAGTCTTCGACTTTTCTAACTGACTCACGCAGTTCTACTGCTGCTTCCACCCCAGCTTCCAGGTCATCGGCGAACCGGCCCTTGTAGCCCAAATGCCTTACGTAAAGCATCTGCGGGTTGATGAACGGGAAAATCTCATCCAAAGGATGGTCATTAATCACGTGTAGTCGCAAGTCGGGCGGGTTGGGTATGTCAAAGTCGTGCCGCAATTGGGCTGGGGGCACATCCTCCCCAACTTCCTCTTTGGAGGACTGAGCCGCTTCATCGGCGACTCGCATGGCGTCGGCTTCTTCATCGAAAGACGCCACCAACTTGGCCCGCTCGTCGGCGTCCTGAATAGAGTTGGCCAAGGCCAGACCAGACATGGCATCTGGGGCATAGGCCACCATTCCGTCATACTCAGGGGCGATTCGGAGCCGAGTGAACCGGTTGGATAGAGCCGCGCCACCGACCAGCACTGGCGTGGTGATGCCGGCCTGGCTAAAGTCCTGTGCTGTTTCGACCATCATCTTGGCAGACTTAACCAGCAGCCCAGAGAGACCGACCATGTCAGGCTTGTGTTCTTTGACGGCTGCAATCAGCACATCGGGCGGAACTTTGATACCTAGGTTGATGACCTGGTAGCCGTTGTTACCCATGATGATTTCAACCAGGTTCTTGCCAATGTCATGGACGTCGCCTTTAACAGTTGCCAAGACGATCTTGCCTTTGACGGCAGCGTCTGCCTGCTCCATGTGGGGCTCAAGGTGCGACACCGAGAACTTCATGGACTCAGCGGATTGCAAAACTTCGGCCACAATCAATTGGTTGGCGTTGAACTGGCGGCCAACTTCGGACATGCCGTCCATCAGCGGTCCGTTGATGATCTCAAGCGGGGTCCGCCCCGTGAGGGCTTCGTCTAGGTCCTCGGCCAGTCCTTCTTTGGAGCCTTCAATGATGCAGAGAGCCAGGCGCTCATCTAGAGGTAGGCTCTTGCGTTCTTCTGAGGTTGCTTTGGGTGCCTTGTCCCGGAAATGGTCTGCAAAGGCTGCCACTGGGTCATCACCGCTGTACCAGATCAGGTTCTCGGCCAGTTTGCGTTCTTCTTCCGGGATGGATGCGTAGCGCTCCATACCCTCTGAGTTGACGATGGCCATGTCCAGTCCGGCTTGGACGCAGTGGTACAAGAATACTGAGTTCAGCACTTCTCTACCGGCTGCGGGCAGGCCAAAGGACACGTTGGAGATGCCCAAAATCGTCTTCACGCCGGGCAGGGCCTCTTTAATCAGCCGCACGCCCTCAACTGTCTCAGCGCCGGAACCAACGTAGTTTTGGTCGCCGGTGCCAACGGGGAAGACCAATGGGTCAAAGAAGATGTCTTCTATGGGAATCCCGTACTTCTCGGTTAGGAGTTTGGTCGAGCGGATAGCGACCTCAAGTTTTCGCTCCTTGGTGATGGCCTGGGCCTGCTCTTTATCATCGTCGATACAGCCAACCACCAGGGCCGCGCCGTAGCGCTTGGCCAGGGGAACAACGGCCTGGAACCGCTCTTCACCGTCTTCCAAGTTGATGGAGTTGATGATGGACTTGCCCTGGAGTTTGGTTAACGCAAGCTCAATCACGGCCGAATCAGTGGAGTCAATCATGATGGGAGCTTTGACTTTTTTGGTCACCAAGTCCAGGAATTGAGCCACGTCTGCCATCTCGTCCCGGTCCGGGTCTTGGAGGCAAACGTCCAAGATGTGGGCGCCGTTTCTCACTTGACGGCGACCGATCTCGGCAGCCTCTTCAAATGAGCCCTCTTTGATGAGACGGCGGAACTTTCTACTGCCCAATACGTTGGTGCGCTCACCGACGATTGCGGGGCGGACTTCGTCATCGATCAATAGAGCCTCAATGCCGGAGACGCGGGTCTCTGGGCTGTCCACCAGCGGTCGCGCGGCCTTGCCGTC
>CAVODA010000136.1:0-4740 GCA_963694265.1 Dehalococcoidia bacterium | reverse complement strand
GCTTCTTCCGGTTCGGCTGAGTCCTGTTCGATTAATTCCTCGGCCTTCCGCAGGATTTTGTCACGGCGTTCGCCTTCTATATTTCTGCTATCCAGGTAAAGCCCCAACGCCTGCATTGGTTGTAGGTCTTCACCCTCTGTTGGTGATATTCGCGTCCGCCGTGTACCAACTATTTCCCGTGAAATCGAAGCGATAAAGTGCGCTGGTTCCAGTGCCTCTCTGATTTCGGTTTCCCGCAGATGTGCGTCGGATTCCGCCGCCAACGAAATCCGCACTCGGACCACCGCATCGGCGATATCTTTGCGGTTGATCGCACGTACCACAGTTGCAGTTGGGTCAACGTCCTGAGGTTCTACAGACACATCCACGGTGACAAAAGTCCGAGCATCCAACTTGTGAAACTCGAAGTTAGTCATCCGTTGACCTTGTGGTGCAGCCTGATCTAGGTCAACTATGCAGAAGCCCTTTTCGTCGCCTTCTTCACTGAAATCGACCCTTTGCAAGCTACCTGAATAGACCACCATAGGCGGGTCTGGCCGTAAAATCTGATGCTTGTGGATGTGCCCTAGGGCAACATACTCAACCTGCGGGAGATCCAACGCGCTAACCAACAGAACGTGATCTTGGCCCAGCATCATGGAGCGTTCGGTCCCTACTGTGGCCCCGTTAACCGTGACGTGTGCTGTGATGATTGCGGGTACATCCGGGTTTAGTTTCTTGGCCTCAATGTCTATGCCTTCTGTCAGTCGCTCTTCCAGCGCCTGCCGCACCTGTTCGATGGACATACCCCTTGAGTCTTCCCGGCTGAGAATTGCGCTACGACGTGGCCATGGCACTGCCAACACCTGTATTGGTCCTGACGGGGTGCTCACATCGTAGGTTTTAAGACTATTGCCCACGTAGACGTTGGCTACCTCCAGGGTTGGGAAAATATCCACTGCGGTAGCCCGGCTGGATGCTGCGGGAAGGTCATGGTTTCCCACCAGCAAAAACGTGGGAATACCGGCCTGGGATAATCGGTTTAGCCGTTTGGCAAACTCACGCTGGTGGGTCTGGGAGGGGTCTCGACCTTTGTAGGCATCACCCGCCAGCAATACCAGGTCAACGCTCTCGGTCAACGCAAATTCCACCACCTGGTCTAGCGAGTACAAAAAATCGCCCAGGCGTGTGGACAGTCCTGTTTCCGGATCTATACGGCCATAGTTCTCCACACCAATATGCAGGTCCGAAAAATGAAGAACCCTCATCTTACTATCACATTTGGCCTATTAAACAAGCAAATCATAACTATTGTGGACACCTAGCATGGGTCTCTCTAATTCAACCAACCACAGATTATGTTGCCTAAAAGGATGAATTAACAAGGGGTGTTACGGCAGATGTGATTATGGCCTTTCTTAGCTCTCAATAAATTGGCTACTACCAACATGGCCTGAAAAATTTGACAACAGGCCGTTCGGTTTCTAGAATCGAATAGGTCGTGACGGTGTGAACTGGACGGGCTGAACCGTTGGATTTTTTTCAAGGACGGCGTGAATGACTACCGTTAGGCAGATGTTTGCACTTCAAGAACTGGATATCATTTTGGACCGCGTCCAAACTGAGCAGAGCAAGGCTGAACATGAACTGACCAATGGTCAAACCATTGGAAATCTGGAGGCCCAGCTGGAAAGGGACGCCGAAAGACTCCTGGAAACTGAGCTTAAACAAAGGGCCACGAAACTAGAGGCCGCGACGCAGAAAGAGCGATCCGATACGCTAAACTCTCAGCTTTACGGCGGAGAGGTCACCAACCCCAGAGACTTGGAAAGCTTGGAACACGAACATTCCAACGTCCTAAAGTTGGTTGAAGAGCACGAAGCTGCCCTTTCTGAGATTACACAGAAGATTGAAGATGCCCAGACTAAGAAAAACGAACTTGAAGGCAAGTTAGACGAGGCTCGGTCTGCTTGGGAAGTTCGCCAATCTGAATTGCAGGCATCGCTCAAAGAATTGACCGTAGAGCGGCAAGGATTTGAGGGCCAACGAACAAAGTTGACCGAGGGTCTTGACCCGGTATCACTCCAGCACTATGAAAACTTACGGAAGTCCAAGGGTGGACTGGCTGTGGCCAGGGTGCAAAGAGGTCTATGTCAAGGCTGCCGCATGTCTCTACCCACTCATCAACAACAACGGGTCCGCAGCGGACGACAAACGGTCCTCTGCAGCAGTTGCGGCAGGATGCTCTTTCTAAGCTAACCCGCTAGCTTTACTTCCAAGAAGCGCACCAAGAAGCGCACCAATTTCAGAAACTAAAATGGCCGGGTTAACCCGGCCATTTTTTATTTGTGCAAGCTTTTAATATCTATCGGATATTCAAACTCGATTGACCCTATTTTGTGCCTATGCTATTGTGCCAATTGGAGGGTAATGCAGACCGGGTGACCGCCGTTCTTCCATTTTGGAAGGAGGGAGGAAAGTCCGGGCTCTTCTGGGCAGGGTGCTGGGTAACTCCCAGGTCTCGATCACTGGTTCGCCGGGGGTCGGGAACGGAAAGTGGCACAGAAACATACCGTCTTTCCGGCAATGGAAGGATAAGGGTGAAATCGGACGGTAAGAGCGTCCGGCCGTTTGCGGTGACGCGGCGGCGGCTAAACCCCACCTGGAGCAAGGCCAAATAGGGGGACATAGGTGCCCGGCCCGTCCCCGGGTTGGCTGCTTGACTGCGATGGTAACGTCGCTCCGCCTTAGGCGGACTTCTACCAGCTTCATCGCTGGTGGTTGGGCTAGATAGATGGTCACCGTTCTTCCCTTGCGGGAAGGATACAGAACCCGGCTTATAGGTCTGCAGGACCCCTCCGAATCGCAGTTCCTGATTCATAAAACCAGCCCGGCCACCAACTCACGCCTAGGTTTGGCAACTGGTTGATGAATCCAGCGGCAACTATTATGATTGAGCCAAGACTCTCGCCCGCCCATTAACTGGCTGCCAACCGGCTGCGTCCAGTTGCCAAAGGGCTTGGGCAACTCCAACAACAGGGGAACTCCACAGCTTGTACCTGGACATGCATAGCCATTCCGTGTCGTCTGACGACTCCCGCGCAACGGTTGAACAGTACGTGAAATGGATTCAAGTGCTGCGCAAACGAGGCCACACCGTAGACGGCATCGTGCTCACTGAGCACCGTAAATTCGACTTTGACAAAGACTACTCAGAGCTTGCTAGCCAATACAACGTGCTGGTTCTCAAAGGCTCTGAGTTAGATACCCGCTATGGTCATTTCCTGGTTTACGGCGTGACCCAAGCACTGACCCAGGACATCGACTTCGGCGATGTCCGCATGGACTCCAGAGCACTGATGCAGGCCGCGCGCCAGCACGACGCCATCGCCCTACCGGCCCACCCTGGCCGCTTTGGCATCGGACTTACGGAGTATGTCGCCCAGGGTGAGACATTCGATGATGTGTCCATCGTGGAACAATTCAACGGCGGCAGCAGACCCGGCGAAAATGAACGGGCCGACGAACTCTGTGAGAGCCACAGCCTATTGGGCATCGGCGGCAGTGACGCCCATCTGACCAGTCACATAGCTACCTGCATGACCAACTTCAAAGCAACTATCAAGAAAGAGAGCGACGTTGTTGAAGCCCTCCTCAGCAAGGAGTTTCAGCCAGTCTGGCTGGATGACACTCTCAATGGCCCGTCTGTTTAGATAAAAACTCGATCAGCATTTCTGCCACACGGCGCTTCACTGCGGCCGTCCCCGGAACCCGTCCCTATCGAAAGGAGATACAATATGGCAATGGAACTTGAATACGACCGGTCCCTCTACGGAATTGAACACAAGGCCGGCCCCTTCGAGATCAGCAATGAAACTATCGACCGGGCAAACTCCAGCACTGGTGAGTCCGGTCCAGCATTCCTTTCCGACGAAGGGGCCAAAGTGGCCGGGTACACGGGCAGGATTGCACCACCGACCTTGTGCTGCATCTTGGTTCGCCAAGTTGCCCTGCCCGATGTGAAGGTTAAGTTTGGCAATACCTCAATGCACGCCGGCCAGCGGGTGGAACCCAAGGCCCCGGTATATGCCGGTGACCAACTGACCGCGTCTTCCCACTTGAAAGATGTCTACGCCAAAACCGGGCGCTCCGGCACCATGGTTTTTGTTGTCTGGGAGACCACGTTCTCCAACCAGAACGACGAAGTGGTGGCCGAGGTCCAAGAGTCTTTCGCCCGCCGCGAGTGATCTGCGCAGCCGATTTTTTTGTTTGAGAACCGCAGTCCCGGCGAAATGGTTTATACACCGGGATTTCAATCCGATAAATTAAGTATTCAACTGGGAGATATTTTGCCCTACTCCGACGAGGTAGAACTGGGTGACGAAATTGGTCCCGTAGAGAAGGTGGCCACCGACGATGAGGTGTCCAATTTCTGCGATGTCTGGGGAACGCCCGGACCCAACCGATTCACCGACGCTGAAACAGCCGCTAAATCAGGCATGAAAGGCGGGCCGATTGTGCCCGGCATCATGACTATGGCAATGATGGCCCAATTGCTGACCGACTGGGGTGGCCCCGGCTCTATCAAGGATCTGGACTTGGTCTTTCGACAACCGGTCCCCCACAACCGCGCACTGACCCTGGCCGCCACGATCACCGACCTCCGAGAAGAGGACGGAGAGAGCCTGGTGGAGTGCGACATCCTGATGACCGGCACCGAGGGCGAGCGTTACGTTGGCGGCAAAGCAATAGTAACCCTCC
>CAVODA010000135.1:0-4760 GCA_963694265.1 Dehalococcoidia bacterium | reverse complement strand
TACCTCAAGTAATCGCAGACTCGCACTTTCAATAAATTCGGGCAATAAATTCGGGTTAAAAAGGTTAATCTGCCAACTTCGGTAGATTGACCTTTTTGCACGGAATCCAAATTTGAGGATTGCTTGGCTTTCTTGAAACCACCGAAGATTAGCCGGTTGCCTGGCCGTAGTAAGCTGCGCCCCGTGATTTTTGCGATCCAACTGGCCAAGTAATATCCCTGTTGCACCTTCGACGAGTCGTCAAAGATGATCGCTCACTGGGATGGAGCGCCGTTGATAACGCGATTGAAATGACACCCAGGTGGTTACTTGGCGGATAGCGTGACACCGCCAGCGGAGAACCGACCAAAGCCGCCCGCACCTGGCAGGCAGAGCAATTTTGGGATCATCTCTGCCTACAAAGATTTCCGGCACCTCTAGATCGGGAATTTCTTCACCGCTGCCACTCTACATTACGGAGCGGACCACCCCACCATCCACCAAAATAGTTGCGCCGGTGGTGTAGCTATTCTTCTCTGATGCCAGGAAGGTCACCAGGTCACCCAACTCCTCCGGGCGTCCCAATCGTCCCACCGGAATGGTGTCAGAATGGGCCTGTAGCAGGTCTTCCACATTTGCGCCGGTGTTTTCAGACCGTACCTCAAAGATGTGCATCATACGGTCGGTCAAGAGATAGCCAGGGGCCACGTTATTCACCAGAATGTTGTCCCGACCAACTTCGTCGGCCAGGCTCTTAGCAAAGGCTACCGCTCCCATGCGGGTAACGCCGGATGTAACTAGATTTTCTATCGGCTGATAGACAGAACTGGCCAGCACATTGACGATCCTTCCCCAACCGCCACTCTTCATGTGGGGCACGGCTTCACGACTCATACGTATGAAAAACATGAGGGCCATCTCAACAGACTGGTGCCAGACTTCTTCAGTGGTGTCTGCTGCCCTTCCGGCCGGCGGCCCGCCAGAATTGTTGACCAATATATCTAAGCGGCCAAAATGGTCCACAGTCCTTTTCACCAGCGTCTGGATGTCTTCCAGCTTGGACAGGTCAGACGGCACCGCCAAGACCTCAACTCCGGTTGCAGCGCTGATTTCCCCGGCAGCCTGGTCCAATTCCTGTCCGTTCCGACTGCAAATGACTATCTTGGCGCCTTCTTGGGCCAGCGAATCAGCGCAAGCACGACCCAATCCCTTGCTTCCGCCGCCGACTATCGCAACTTTATCTTTAAGTCCCAGGTCCATATCCGCCTCCAGGCTTAGAGTGCAATCATGCTAACAACCGGACACGTCAGTGGCAACTAGGCAGTTGCCACTGACGTGTCCGTCTTAACGAAATTCCCTTGACACGTTTAAACGCCTGATTTATGCTTGCGCCAGCCTCAATTTGAGTGCGACTCGGATCGATTTAAGACCCCATAAATTGAATCTCGTTGCAGTCCATTAACCCCTATTTCAACAGCATGGTGAGACCTTGAGCAACGTAGACCGTATCCTGGAAGGCGCCCTAGACATACATGTGCATTTTGGCCCCGACCCAAAAGTAGAACGCCGGGCCGGAGCGGTAGAGATCGCCCTACAAGCCAGGGATCTGGGAATGCAGGGCGTGGTGTTAAAAAGCCACGAATACCCCACCCATCCTGTGGCCGCCACCACCAGTGACTTGATTAACGATGTCACAGTCCTTGGCGGCATCGCCCTGGACGAAGAAGTGGGCGGACTGAACGTTGCTGCTGTGAAAGCGACGGCCAACATGGGAGGCCGAATTGTCTGGATGCCGACTTATTCGGCAAAAGCCGACCGTGAAACCAAGGGGCTGGACGGTGGAATAACCCTTCTGGACTCCTCTGGGTCTCTGGTGCCAGAGGTTCACTCCATTCTTGAAGTAATCAAATCCCATGATATGGTCCTGGCCACCGGTCACATCTCCACCGCCGAGAGCAAGGCGCTGGTGTCTGAAGCCCGCAATATGGGCATTGAGCGGGTGGTGGTCACCCACGGCACAACCATGTCCTTCTGGACTGGGATGACCGTTGAAGACATGAAGGAACTGGCTGGTATGGGAGCGTACATCGAGCATTGCCTGCACGTGGTAATGCCAACGACCCACCGTCTGGACCCCAAAGACCTGGCCAAAACCATCTCTGCGATCGGCCCAGAAAAATGCATCCTTAGCACCGACTTTGGTCAAGACTTCCATCCAATGCCCGCTGAGGGCATGCGTATGGGCATTGCCACCATGCTCCGGTCCGGTTTGGAAGAGGTTGAAGTGGGAATGCTGGTGAAGGACAACCCATCCCGCCTGATGGGCACCTAGAAATAGACTTTAGGACTGGCCCGGCCAACGGGTCAGTCTTGGTTCTGACTGAACCTAATCCACAAGACCGGATCATTGGCTTTCGGGTTAACCTTGGCCCAGTCGGCAATTCGGTGGCCCACCACCCAGCCAATTCCCCTCTGGCCTTCCAACAATGGCACACTCTCGCGCCATGACCGGGGTATATGCAGGTCGGTAAACAGGTCCTGCAACTTCTTCTGACCAGTCATCCCAAAAGGCTGTATCCGGTCTCCGGGTCGCCATTTTCTGATCGTTGCTCCGTTGCCAATTGCGTCACGGTCCAAACAGGCAGTCCACTCGTCCCCAGACTGGATACTCCCCCAATCAGGTTTGTCGGTAGCTGTCCCCGCGTACATCGTGACGATCCAATCGCCGGCAAACACCGCCATCTGAATCCCAGGTTCAGTTGGAAATACAATAGCCACTTCGCCGTCTATCTCCGGATAGGGACATTCTTGTCGCACACCTTGAGACAGCACTAGTTGGCTATATTCCTGCCGCAGTATCACTCCACCCGGCAGTTCCAAAGCACGCCCACCCCGTTCACTCAGGGCCAGATTTTCCATGGCCACCAGATGGGTTTCTCTAAGCCTGGTTGAGTCTCCGGTCACCAGGATGTAACCCCGCCTTAAGGCCAGGCGCTGCAACAGTGGGTGCAAGGACTTCATGGCTGATCGGTCAAAACAGACCTCTTGATTACCCTCTCTTTGGGCAACGCTAGGGAGGACAATGCCAGGCCAAGCTTTGTCCAGCTCCTGCTCCACAAAATCCAACTCTTCAGCCGCGGTTCTGGCCAATCGCACCAGGGCATTTCTGACCTGTGGGTTGTAGTCTTCGGCCAAGCGGGGCATCAAGTCTTGGCGCACCTTGTTGCGGGTGAACCGCCACATGTAATTGCCGCTATCAATCCGGTACGTGCGCCCAATCTCCTGGCAGTACTCCAAGGTTTCCGCCTTGGTCACGTCCAGCAAAGGTCTAAATAATTTCAGGTCACCAGCGTCAGCCGGCCAGGGCCAATCTGAGACCTCACCCATGCCCCGTAGACCATAGAGGCCGGAGCCGCGCAGCACGTGCAGCAGTACTGTCTCCGCCAGGTCATCGGCGGTGTGGCCTACGGTCACCGCCCGTGCTCCCGATGCTTTGGCGACTCTGGCCATAAAGGCGTAACGCATCTCCCGCGCGCCCTGCTCAAATGAAGAGATGCCGCGGGCTCGTTGGTACTCGTGAGGGTCTTCTTTGACAACAGTGACCGGAAGACCCAACTCGGCAGCGATATCAGCAGCAAATACGGCGTCGTCTTCAGCTTCCTGGCCCCTAAAGTTGTGGTTCAGGTGGGCAACGTGGAGGGAGAGACCGTGGGTGCCTGAGAGTCGGTGTAACGCGTACAGCAGGGCTGAGGAATCCGGGCCAGCGGATGCGCCAACTACCAGGGTTACGCCGGTGTTGGAATAACCAGCCCTTTGCAGGGCGGCCGCAACCTTACGTTCTAGATCGGCGGCAATAGCCACAATAAAGTCCGGTTACCGGTTTTCTGGGGATAGGTGGCTGATGGAGTTGTACCCGGTGAGTCGGCGACCACGGTCATCGCTGTCAAAGGTACAGACGGAAGACAGGTTCAGGGACATGCGGTGAAAGAATTCCAGTGGGATTCCAATCAACTCTCCGATGATGGACCGGATGGCAAAGTTGTGGGAAATGACGACAACAGACTCGTCTGGAGAGTGCTTTTGCTCAATGTCCAAGATGGACTGCCAGGCCCGCTCACGAAGTTGGCCCAATGATTCCCCGTTGGGCATGAACACCTTCTCAGGTCCAGCACGCCAGGCGGCAAACACCTCTGGCCAACCGTTGCGCATCTCTTCTCCGGTGACGCCTTCCAACTCTCCCAGGCTCAGTTCTTTCAGGCCAGGGTCCTGCGTAATCGGCATGGGATTAACCTTAGCAATCTCCTCAGCCAGTTGCACAGTGCGAATCAGAGGGCTGGAATAGATGGCTGAGTGCCCCCAGTCAGCAGCGGCAGCGGCAGTCTCCTTGGCTTGGGAAAGACCCCGCTCGTTCAGGCTAATGTCTGTATGACCTTGAAACCGGCCCAGCTTGTTCCACTCAGTTTCGCCGTGGCGCACCACAATGAACTTCACTAGCTCCCACCCGCCCCGCTGTTGTTCGACTCGGAGCCGTTTTCTGGTCTAATTTTAGGGTTCAAACGCCGCAATTCAACTTCCTCTATCTTGACTCTTTCCATGGCCTTAATGGTAATCCGGAAATCGTCAAATTCCATGACATCCCCAACTTCAGGGATGCTGCCAAGACGGTCCAGGATAAATCCGGCCAGGGTCTGGTAATCACCCTCGGGTATATCCAGTTCCAGCTCTTCATTGATGTCTGAAATCGCCAGGCCGGCATCCATGCGGAAGCCGTCGCGTCCCAG
>CAVODA010000134.1:0-4789 GCA_963694265.1 Dehalococcoidia bacterium | reverse complement strand
ATGCGGAAAGATGCAGAGCTGGATTTCCGGATGCTCGCCACCAGGCAATTGTGGGTTGAAAAGCTGTTCCATTTGGTTCGCTTTCTTCGCCGTCATGAAAGCATCGGACGGTGAAGAATTACTTAATGGGCGGATTTCCGCCACTCCAATACTTTAACCCCAGCCAGGTTAATTATCCAGTCTCGATTGGTGACTGACTCCGGCGGCGGCCAACGCTGGCAGCGACTGACTCTGCGGCTGGGGCATAGCTACATAAGCGCGGCAATGTCTTGCATCTGATGGTGGAGCCATTGAGTGATGTCTTCCCGGCAGACTGCCGCGTACAACTGCTCTGCGCGTTGTTTGCGGTCTTCAGCAGGCATGACGATCGCCTGTTGCAGAGCTTCCATTGTGCCTTCAAGGTCTGTTGGAGACACGCTAATTGCGCCATCAGAAAGCTGTTGGTAAACGCCGCTGCTGTGGGAGAGCACCAGCACGCCGTTATTGCTGTTTACAACCGGACCTTCTTTGGCCACCAGGTTCATGCCCTCAATGATGGTATTCACCAAGAGCACGTCATACAGCTTCATACCGGCGATGGCCTGGGTGTAATTGTTCTCAATGAACGGCACTATGGGCTGCCACTCTGGCGTGCCCAGGCTGGTATTGATCTGCTGAATAACCTGCTGAATCTCGTCCATGTACCTTTGGTACTGCCGGATGTGGGTACGGGAGGGCACCAAGAAGGCCAGAAACTTCACCTTGCCCTTAAACTCTGGGTAGCGGTTTAGCATCAACTCGTAGGCACGAAACCCGCGTATGACATTCTTGTTGGGCTCGGCCCGGTCGATGCGCACGATGGTGATTTCGCCAGTGTCGGCGACTAGCTTGGCCTCGTAGTCCAGAGCACGTGGCGAATTGGCGATTCGCTGTACTTCCTCCACGTTGATGGAGATTGGGTAGACCTTGACCTCAGTGGTATGACCGTTGCGGACCACCGTGAAGTTGTTGCGATCCACGGTCACATCCGGGACAAACTCGTCCACCGTGTCCAAGAAGCACCGAACATCGCCTAGGGTTTGGAACCCCAGCAAATCAGTAGCGCACAGAGATTCGCAGATGCGCCGGGTGATGTAGTCGGGAATCATGTGCCAATACTGGGGCGTCGGCCAGGGTATGTGCACAAAGTGCTGGATTATCGCGTCTGGTACGCCCTGACGCACAAACTCCGGCATCAGGTACAAATGGTAGTCGTGGCCAATGACGATGGGTGCCTGTCCGTGCGACTGGGCAAAGACCTTGGCCTCTTCAATCACTGCATTGGCAAAGGCTTGGTTCACCGCGATGTAGCCCGTTTCCCACGCGTCATGCACGGCGGCATCCACGTTTGGGTTGTAGGGCGGGTTCCACATGTAATGCTGCAGGAACCACAGGAGTGGGTTGCACAGGATGTTGTAATACTTGTGGTAAACACGCCTGGGAGTTACTACGTAGCGCAGGTTTATTTGGTGACCGGGTAGAGGGGATTTCAGGTGGGGGCCACGGCCGTTATCGGAGACGAGTCTGTCTCCCTCGCCCATGGCGCTGGCAACCCAGGTGAACTCAAACTTCTGGGCCATTTGGCTGAAGGCAGTAACAACGCTGCCGCTGCCCCGCCGGGCTTCTGGGCGGCCATCCCCAGACATCTGGTGTTCAACCGGTCCCCGGTTGCTCACCAAGATGAAAGGACGCTTGGAAAAAACGTCCGCACAAAGCGCGTCGAGTTCGGCTGAGTCAGCCATGATGCATACCCATCAGGATCCTTTTTAGCATCCCGTCACCCATGTCAGGGGCGATACCAACCGAAGCTAGCTCGTCCTGCAAATCAATCGTTCGATTAAAGACCCGGTAAAGACCCGGTAAAACCCGGAGAAATCAGCAGAATTACGGACAATCATTAGCGCTTCGCCATTATATCGCACCAGGAAACACAACAGCGCCGAAAATACCGCTAACGAGTTTTGTGCTGAGCCTTGTTTTAGTTGGCAATGGACCTGCCAGCCAATTTGGCGATGGCTGGTAAAACCTCACCCAAATCAGAGACTGTGATATCCGGTTCAGAGGCCGGGTCGTTGGGGGCATCCCGCTCGTAGAAGCCGGATATCCAGACTGTTTTCATCCCATGCCGTTTTGGGGCAACAACGTCGTTCAGAACGTGGTCTCCCACATGAATCGTCTGCTCTGGTGTTGCCCCTAATTTTTCTAGGGTCAAAGTGAATATCCCAGCGGCGGGTTTGGCTAGTTTGACCTCATCGGAAAATATTAAAGTATGGAAGTATTCCAGCATCCCCCGCTCGGCCATGTAATGGCGAAAGGTGAACCCTGGTGTCATCCCCGTGTTGGAGATCAGACCCATTCTAAGGCCCATGTCTTTGACGCCCTGCAGCACGGTTAACGCATCCACGTGGGCCGGTGGTGGGTGGGCCAGGAATGAGTCTGCATAGATATGGGCAATGTCATCCATCACTTCCCGATCTAGGCCGTCGGCCAGGTCAGGTTCAATGTGATTGACGAATATGGAAACCTGCTCTCTGAAATCCACATCCAGACCGCTATCGCGAATCTTACGGCATTGCTGGAAACAGGAGTTATAGGCTTCCCTGATGAGTTCGATGTCGAAGTTTTTGCCCAAGTCGGACAGGGCTGATTGAGCGCCTTCAAGCCGGACCATGGCGCGCGCCTGCCCAAGATCCTGCTGATCCAGCAACAGGGTTTGCCAAAGGTCAAAAGTAACGGTGGTGATTGCCGTCAAATTGCCGTCTCTCCGGTTGATCGACTCTTTAGATAGCTCTGAATAATATTTGTCAAAACATCATTTAAAACCGTATATCGATTCTACATGAAATACGTAGCCAAATAGCCGTGCGGATTAGGTGACTTTAGACCACCACCAGCCTCGTGAACGAGCGTCTAAAAATGAACGGCTAGATCGGCGGGCGGCGAGTATGCCAGTCATTGGCCTGTTCATAGGCGTGAGCGGCCCGGAGCACGGTCAACTCGTCGAAGGGCCTTCCCGCCAGTTGCAGGCCAATTGGCATGCCATCATCGGAGAAGCCACACGGGACTGAAATAGCCGGGAACCCGTTGATGTTATAAGGCCTGGTGTATTGCGTGAGTGCGCCCACCACGCCTACCTCTTGCTCTCCGGCCATCACCTTGGATGCCAGAATCTCCGGAGCAGTGATTGGCTCGGTCGGACCTGCCAGCAGATCAACCTCGTCGAGCAGGCGTCGACCCTGTTGGTCAAAGATGCTTCTGGCCTGTTGAGCACGTAGGTATTCAGCGGCGCTGATGAAAAGCCCAGCTTCTAATCGTTGGCGGACCGGCTCGTACAACTGATGACCGTCCTTCTCCAACAGGTCGCGGTGATAGGCCGTGGCCTCAGCCATCAGCACGGTGCTGGAGATGGCCTGGGACTGGTTGAACATGGGATACGAGACCTCTTTGACCTCTGCGCCCATGCTTTCTAGCAGGCTGATAGCATCCATCACCGCTTTTCTCACCTGAGGGTCCAGCGGCGCTTCGAAGTATTCTTTTACGATGCCGATGCGCAGGCCTTTGACGTCTCCGGTCAAAGCTGAGGTGTAATCAGGGATGTCTACTTTGGCAGAGGCAACGTCCCTTGGATCATGCCCTGCGATGACATTCATCGTGATAGCGGTGTCTTCCACCGTCCGGGTCATTGGGCCGGGGTGGTCCAGGGACCAGGACAGGGCGGAGAGGCCGTAGCGGCTGACCAGCCCGTAGGTCGGCTTGAGACCAACAATTCCGCAGAGGGCGGCAGGTATGCGAATGGAGCCACCAGTGTCGCTGCCGGTGGTAATGGTGCACTGGCCGGCTGCAGCAGCAGACCCAGAACCGCCGCTGGAACCACCAGTGACCATGTCTGGGTTCCAGGGGTTGTGCATGTGTCCGTAATCTGGGTTCTCGCCCGTTGGCCCGTAGGCAAACTGGTGCATGTTTAGTTTGCCCAGCAAAATGGCCCCGGCCTGATGGAATTTGGCGGCCACGGTGCAGTCTTCCGCGGGTATGAACGTGTCGAAGATCCTGGAGCCGGAGGTAGTGCGCACCCCGCCGGTGTTGTACAGGTCTTTCAGCGCTACCGGTATACCGTGGAGCGGGCCTTTGTACCGTCCGGCCTGGATGTCTTTTTCAGCCTGACGGGCAGCTTTGCGGGCCTGGTCGGCCAAGAGAGTGATGAACGAATTCAGCACTGGTTCGGTGGCGTCAATCCTGGTTAGATGGGCCTCAATAATTTCAACGGGGGAGATTTCTTTGCTCTGGACCAGCTTGGAGAGGTCCCCGGCGCTCATATAGCAGATTTCTAGTGTGTTCATGGGTGATTTGCCTCGTAGTTCTTAATTTCAGGACCATCACGATTCTGGAATCTTAAGTTGGGAGTGACAGCCGGTGCTGACGAATCTGAAATAATTAATTGGTTGGAGGGATAAAAGCCATGTCCGGCTCGGCGCCGGAAACGTCGATCGCCCGGATGCTTTCTGCCATCATGTAAACCCCTCGCACCTGCGTGTAGAGTTCATCCAAATAGTCTGGTTCGCCGTCCACGCCGAGTTTTTCTCTCAGGCGGTCAAATTCTTCCCTTGAAAGCTGGTTCTGTGAGGCCATATTTTCATCTCCATTTCGCTCGTACTGGGAGCCCGTATTGGGAGCTCACAATTGCCGAGTGCGTAGGCCGGGTGTGGGCCGCAACCATTATGGCTGACGGGCCATTTTCTGGCAATCAAATCAGTCGCGATTTTGAGCTATTGCC
>CAVODA010000133.1:0-4846 GCA_963694265.1 Dehalococcoidia bacterium | reverse complement strand
AGGGGCGCGGCTTGGTAGCCGGCAAATGTATAGTCCAATGATGCATAGCCCTGGGTTTTGGACTTAAGTTGATTGAAGAAGTCAGCCAACAGTTCAACCAAAGGCACGGTGTATTCCATCACAACCCTGGAGTGGTCTGAGTCTTCTGACTCACCGTCGCGCCGGGTGCCACCGCCCTGCATATACTCCATCCGTTTGAACTCTGATCGGCGTGAGTGCATCAGATCCATCAGCGCACCCACGTGTCGATTGGGGGCAACAATGGTCAGGTCCAGCATTGGTTCTCTGATGACTGACAGTTCGTTGGGAGAAGGCAATTTAGCCGGGCTATCAATCATGACTGTATTGCCGTTGGTCAATACCACTTCGTAGGCAACGCTGGGCGCAGTTACGATCAGGTCTAGGTCATATTCCCGTTCCAACCGCTCTTGGATAATCTCCAGGTGCATCAGTCCAAGGAAACCGCAGCGGAACCCAAACCCTAACGCGCTGCTGCTCTCTGGTTCCATGCTCAGTGATGCATCGTTTAGCTGCAGTTTCTCCAGGGCAACGCGCAGATTGCCGTACTCCTCACCGTCTGAGGGGTACAGACCGGCAAAGACCATGGATTTAACTGGTACGTATCCAGGCAAAGGTTCTTCAGCAGGATTACGCTCAAGAGTTAGTGTGTCACCGACGCTACATTCCCGCACTTCTTTGAAACCGGTAGCGATGTATCCTACCTGCCCTGTTGAGAGCGAGTCGGTCGGTGTTGGTCCGGGTGCAAAGACGCCGACCTCAACTACTTCTGCCAATCTGCCGGAAGACATGACTTTAAGCTTGTCATTTTTGCGGACGGTCCCATCTTTCATCCGGACGTGAGCGATGATTCCTTTGAAAGAGTTGAATTCCGAGTCGAAGACCAGGCTGCGAAGAGGTCCGTCTTCCACGCCGGTGGGGGCTGGTACTCTTTCAACAACTGCGTCTAGAATCTCTTTTGCCCCGGTGCCTTCTTTGGCGGAGACGTAGAGAATTTCCTCTTTGGTAAACCCAAAGGCTTGTTGAATCTCTGCCGCTACTCTGTCTGGTTCTGCCTGTGGCAGGTCAACCTTATTCAGAACAGGTATCAGTTCAAGGTCATATTCCATCGCCAGTAACGTGTTGGCAATGGTCTGGGCTTCGATACCTTGGCTGGCATCAATGACGAGGAGAGCGCCCTCGCAAGCAGCCAGTGCTCTGGAAACTTCATAGCTGAAGTCCACGTGTCCGGGGGTATCGATGAGGTTGAACTGGTAGGTGATTCCGTCAGGGGCGGTGTGTGACATGGTCACTGCCTTACCCTTGATGGTGATGCCCCGCTCCCTTTCCAAATCCATGCTGTCCAGGAATTGGGCCTTCATATCGCCACCACGGACCGTTCCGGTAATCTCTAAAAAGCGATCAGCCAGTGTCGATTTGCCGTGGTCGATATGAGCAATGATGCAGAAATTTCTTATTCGGCTTGGTTCCATACTAATCCAATGGTATCACGAGGGATTTTCACCAACAACGAACTTTTGCGAGAGTTAAGGTCGAGTGCGAGTGTTGGTGGCGTAAAAAAAGAGAGGCTGTTTACAACAGCCTCTCTTTTGAATCTACTTGGTAGAGTTCTTAGAGGCTAGTAGTTTCCGTAACCGGAGGCCAAGAGGCAGGCGGCGTGGTGCTCTGGCGCCAACTCACGTAGCTCAGGAAGATGGGCTGAGCAACTGTCGTTGGCAACCGGGCAGCGGGGGTGGAATACACAGCCGCTGGGCGGGTTCAGTGGGCTGGGAACTTCACCCGTGAGTAGTACACGCTCCCGCTGGGCGTCCAACACCGGGTCTGGAATTGGCACTGCCGAGAGCAATGCTTTGGTGTACGGATGCATCGGGTTGCGGTAAATTTCGTTCCGCTCGGCCATCTCAACCATGTGACCCAAGTACATGACACCTACCCGGTCGCTGATGTGGCGGACCACAGACAGGTCATGGGCGATGAATAGATAGGTCAGGTTGAACTGTTCTTGCAGGTCCTCAAGTAGGTTGATGATCTGTGCTTGAATTGACACATCAAGAGCAGAAACCGGCTCGTCAGCCACGATGAACTTGGGAGCAACTGACAGAGCACGCGCTACTCCAATCCGTTGGCGCTGCCCGCCGCTGAACTCATGGGGGAAGCGGTCTGCCATGTATGGGTTGAGTCCCACGTTCTGTAGCAGGTCTGCAACTTTTTCTCGATACTCTTGTTTGCCTTTTACCAGGCCGTGGACAATTAGTGGCTCGCCGATGATATTGCCGGCGGTCATCCTTGGATTTAGAGAGCTGTACGGATCCTGGAAGATAACCTGCATCTCACGACGCATACCGCGCATGTCTTTGGAAGATAGGTTGGTCAGTTCTTTGCCTTCGAATATGACCTTCCCGCCTGTGGGTTTATATAGCTGGAGAATGCACCGGCCGGTGGTGGTCTTACCGCATCCGCTTTCACCCACCAGACCTAACGTCTCACCGCGTTTGACCGTGAAGCTAACGCCGTCTACAGCTTTTACATATCCGGTGGGTTTGCGAGATAGAAACCCCGAGCCAACCGGAAAGTACATCTGAAGGTCTTGGACCTCCAGTAGGATGTCATTGTCCTTAGGTACGGCGGCCCCTGAGGCTGCCGCTTCGGGCATTGTAGTCATTTTAAATCCTAACTCCCATCTGTGGTGCGGCTGGGTCCCGAGTTATCGTGCTGGTCCCAGGCCTATTTCGCGTACAAAAGATTTCTCTAAACAGGATGTTATTCGGCTAAGGGTTGATCCAAGATATCAATGGCACTCGGACCAAGGTCATCTAGTCGCCAGCATGCGGACAAATGGCCGTCTCCAGCGTCCATCAATTCAGGACTGTCAATCTTGCACTTGTCCACTGCCCACCGGCAACGAGGCGCGAATGAACAACCGACGGGGAGATTGATTAAGTCAGGTGGTTGGCCTTCAATCGGATCCAGCTTGGCCCGGCGGGGAAGGTCCAATCGGGGGACAGACCGTAGCAATCCAACGGTATACGGGTGACGCGGGTTGGCGTAAATCTCACGGGCATCTCCCCGTTCAATCACCTTGCCGGCGTACATGATATTCACTCTGTCTGCGTAGCGGGCCACAACACCTAGGTTGTGCGTAATAATGATTAGCGCCACGCCAAATTCCACGGTCAGAGACTTCATCAAGTCTAGAATCTGTGCTTGAATTGTCACATCCAACGCGGTGGTTGGCTCGTCTGCGATGATCAACCTGGGGTTACAACTCAGGGCCATGGCAATCATCACGCGTTGACGCATGCCGCCGCTGAATTGGTGGGGGTATTGCTTGATTCTGCTTTCAGGGTCTGGGATACCCACACGTGCTAGAAGGTCTACACCCTCTCGTTTCGATTGATCATTCGACATTCCCTTATGCAATTGGAGTGTCTCAGTGAGTTGCCGTTCAACCGTCAACACAGGATTGAGAGACGTCATCGGCTCTTGGAAGACCATCGAAATCTTAGCACCCCGAATATGCCGCATGTCTTCCATATCGACTTTGAGGATGTCCTCGCCGTCCAACAGGATTTCACCGCTGACTATTCTACCGGGCGGGTTTGGAATCAAACGCATCACTGAGAGTGCACTTACGCTTTTACCGCAGCCGCTCTCTCCGACCAGGCCAAGGGTTTCACCCTCTTCCAGGTCGTATGAAACTCCGTCTACGGCCTTCACAACTCCATCCATTGTGAAGAAATGTGTCCTCAAGTCTTTAACTTCTAGCAGTGTAGCCAATCGTTCTCCTCAAGTCTGGTGTACTTTTCTGATACGCGACAGATTCGATTAAGGATGCCGTACCAAGTGTCACTGAGTGGTATTGGTTGTGTTTTAAAAAGTTCCGGGTTCTTGAACGCCGGTTAAAAAATGATCTTGGGCGAATTATTTATTTACCGAGTTTTGATTTTTTGTTTTAATGGTGGGGAAGCCGGGACTCGAACCCGGACGCCTTGCAGCACATGATCCTAAATCATGCTCGTCTACCAGTTCCGACACTTCCCCCTAGCTGTTGTGATTATCAGGGGATTAGGCTCACCCCACGGTCAATTTCAAGTAATCGACTATTGAACTCAATCAAAAGTCAGAGCCGTGTAATTATATCCACAGTCTCACAGACTGTCCACATTAGTATGGCGGTTAAAAATTCACATCAAATTCGCAAAAATCATTCAACCAGGCGACGCCAAACCAAGCCACCAAATGTTCCTAAGAAAGCTAGTACGCCGAATATCAAGGCTAATATTCCGACCAATGAACTGCCGTTGGTCCCTGTGTCACCATCTGGCCCTGTTAGACCTTGAGAACCAGAAGGTCCAGCCACACCGGCAGGCCCGGCAGACCCGGCTGGCCCAGCGGGTCCTCCAGACCCCGGAGGACCAGCGGATCCTTGCACCCCCTGAAATCCTTGTGGGCCAGCGGGGCCTGGATCTCCTTTGGGACCAAGTACAAACGCCGGCACTGGTGTAGGAGTCGGCGAAGGCACACCGGCTACAGGAGTGGCCGTAAGGTTTAGTTCTGTGACTTCACCTTGTTTCCAAATAAATGTCTGAGCGGCGGCGAACCCGCCGATGGTGAAAGTTACTGTCTTGCCGGAAAACGATTCGCCTGACGGCTCAACAAGTAGTACCGGGTAGCTGCCACCCGTGACTGATTTAGCTGCCATTTGTTGTCCGTCTACCAAGGCTGCAACCACCGTGCCGTCTGCTGCCGGGAAGCCGTTTACAGTGGCTGAACCTAAAAATGCGTGGGGAATCACCCTCTGTGCAGATACAACCGAGGGCAACATCAA
>CAVODA010000132.1:0-4869 GCA_963694265.1 Dehalococcoidia bacterium | reverse complement strand
GGAATACCCAATCCCAGACTTATGCGAGATACGTATGGCAAAACTTGTTCAGCAAGAGGTGATCCATCCAACGGCACAATGATACTTTCGTACATACTTTTTCCTCCAAAAACGACGAGCAAAATGTCCAAACTAAGTTAAACCAACCGCAACTAAAGTGTATAACGGCAGCTCAGCTTCCACAGGAGCCGCCCGGCCTGGTTTTTCACGCCATCAGGTTGGTTTGGTAATTATCCCGGATTTAATCCGCGTTTTATGAACGCGCAGCGTATGGATCTATTTCTGAATATGGCCCAAGTAGTGATAGACTCTCCGCCAGATGCCCGGCAACTGTCTATTTTACGGGCCAACACCTGGAGGGAAACAATGGCACGATTACCTGTAGTCACAAGCGATATGGTCCCTGAGGAATTCCGCGAGGCCTTCGCTGAAGTTACCGCCCCTGCCGGCGGCTCCATCACCGGCGGCCCCGGTTCTTTCACCATCAATAGTCCCGAAATGGCCAAACGCCGCAACCACCTGACCAGCTACCTACGGTACGAGACCCAATTCCCTAATCGAATCTTGGAATTGGCGATCATCAACACCGCCCGGGCCATGGACTGCCAATACGTTTGGAACGCCCACGCACCCGCAGCCCGCAAAGAGGGTGTTGCCGACGCCTTGGTAGATGCGATCAGAGATAAAAAACCTCTACCTAGCATGCCCGCCGACGAGCAGGCCATCATCAATTACGGCAATGAGTTCTTCGCGAACCACAAAGTGAGCCAGCCGACCTTTGACGAGGCGCTGAAGCAGTTTGGGGCGCAGTACTTGGTGGAATTGACCACGCTGATGGGCCACTACGCCCAGACATCGTTCTACCTGAACGCCTTTGAGGCGGAACTGCCGGACGACTTAACAGAGCCAGTCCTACCGGTCTAGTTTGCGATATGGGGCGGCAAAGTCACAAAGCTGTTTGCCCCCAAACCTGTCATTCTGAGGCCGCAGCCGAAGAATCTCGTTGCTGGATATAATAAGACAGACCGAGAGCAGCGAGACCCTTCGCTACGCTCAGGGTGACAGATGCGGATAGAGAGTTAGGTTCAGAAACTTTGTAAAAATGAACAGCACAATCCCCAATCTAATAGCCACCAACATTAGGTGCTGCCATGCCTAACAATGGCCATCCCTTGATGGAGAGCCTACGCTGCGCTGAGGAACTAGGCCCGGAATACGACATGCGCGTCCGAGACCCGAAACAGGACGGATGGATCAACGCCCTATCCCTGTTTCAAGACGATGACCAGCGTCTGCAGGGCATAGTCGCGACTCTTGGAAAGGAATATCCGGGCACAGAGGACCGGCACCTAGCCGCGTCAGGCTTTATCATTGCCTACCTGACGCGTCTGGTGTACCCGCTCATTACCCAGTACGTGGTGGAAAATCGTGTCATCGACGTTTCGCTGCGCAATCTAGAGTTCCACACTAAAGGCCAAGGTTTCGACGCAACAGCCCTGGGCCAACCAAAGTTCGCTTGCCTACCGGACGATCCCGATGCCAGCCATCCTGACGCTGAGATTGTTCCCGATGCTGCAGCCCTCTACGCCAAACTCAAGGAACAGCTATTTGACGCCAACTTTGGTCTGGTGATACCGGCGCTCTGTCGTTCGGCCAAAGCCAGTGAAAAAGTCTCTTGGAACGCGGTTGCCGCATCCTGTGCCCAGGTGTTCTATTGGCTACATAACCTGACCGATGACAAAGAAAGCGTGATGCGCCATGCGGAGGCTTTCTTTACCGACGAATCATCGCCGATGTACCAGCAACTGAAGATGGAACTGTTCGAACACGAAGGCAAACAAGGCTACATTGCCAGGCGCGCCGGGTGTTGCCTGTTCTGGAAGGTCAGGGAAGGCGACTTATACTGCTCCGGCTGCGTCATATTGTCCGAAGAAGAGCAAGACACCAGACTCAGGAAGCTGCTTGCCTCGACGCAATAACCGGCACGGCCACAATTAGTGTCAAAAAGAGGGGCAGATTCTTAATCTGCCCCTCTTTTTTATTGGTTTTGCTATGGGAATGCCGACTACTGAAATTTACCCGGTTGTTGCGACTGATCGGCTTTCGCCGGAGGCTAGTCGGATTGAGTCAATTAGTCGGTGCAGGTCCACTGCTGTTTCAAAGTCAGGGTAGTCTGCGTCTTTGCCGCGAATGGCTTCGCCAAACTGGTAGTACATCTGACCCACGTTCATGGGCGGGCCTGATGGCATACCCTCCAGAACGTTGGTGAGGTTGGAGGGGACTTCGATGTCTTCTAATTTGTCGCTGCCCTGAGCTCCCTGGAGGAATACATCGCCGATCTGGGGCGAGTCGTCACCTGTTGCGATCAAGGTTCCCTTGCGGCCGTAGATCTCCATGATGTAACCACTACCGGCAAAGGGGTTAACGGCTACGTGCACCGAAACCACAGCGCCGTTGGCCAGGCGTCCGTTTAACAGAATGTTGTCCGGTGATGTCACGTCTTTCATCGTGTCGGTGTCAGTCTCGTACCACTGGTCCACCTGCGTGGATACGATGGCAGAGACTTCTCCAAACTCGCCAGCCACGAAACGCAGCGCGTCGATGGAATGACCGGCGGCGATTGTCAAAGTGTTTGCGCCCAGTTCTACGTCTTTCTGCCAGGTTCGCCCAGAAACCCTTTCCAGCACTCCACCGCGGATCAAGCGCATGGAACAAGACAACATCTCGCCCACGTAGCCGTCTGCCACCAACTGTTTCATATGCAGAATAGCCGGGGCCGCTCGAGCCTGGAGTCCCACGATGACTCGCACGCCCTTTTCCTTAGCTAGTGCGGCCAGCTCAGTCGCTTCTTCGGTAGTCTTTCCCAGAGGCCATTCAGTGTAGACGTGCTTGCCAGCGTTCAGCGCGTCCTTGGTGATTTGGTAGTGGGTGGGCACCCGCAGCACCACCGCGACGGCATCGATCTCCGGATGGGCCAGCATGGTGTGGTAGTCGTCAAAAGCCAGTCTGGCTCCGTACAACTTCTTGGACTCTTCAGCGGTCTCCATTCTCGTTGTACAAACGCCGGTCAATTCAAACTCGGGACTGGCGGCGATTGCCGGGAGGTGCGATCGGTAGGCCCAGCCAACGGTGGGGCTGGCGCCGATTATTCCTAAACGTATGCGGTCGGCCATGTTGTTCTCCTATTGAATCAGTTGGGCTAGGCGTTGGGAGGTATTATCTCAGCTTGAAATCTCGGATGTGTTGCGGTACTTCCATGCCTGCCTGGTTCTTGGGGTCGGGAATCGGGTCATGCAGTATCTGCGACATGGGTAGCACGCCAGCCCAAATGGGCAGCGCATAGTCTTCTTCATCATCCACCGGAGGGCCGGTCCGGACTTTGGCGGACCCTTCATCAATCGGCATAGAAAATACAGTGGTGGCTTTGGCCTCTTGGTCGGTCATCTGTCGCAGCGTCTCCAACCGGCCAGGTATCAGTGTCTCAACAAAGCTATCCAGCAGCGCATTCTTCTCGTCGTCTTCGACCTTGGTCGCTTGGCCGAAGAGCATGACCGAGCGGTAATTGATGGAATGGTGGAATGAGGAACGGGCCAGCACAAATCCATCGAAATGGGTAATGGCGATGCAGACCTCCTTGTCCACGATCTGACGGAGAAACCGGCTGGCTGAGGAGCCGTGCCAGAAGATCGTGTCGCCCTCACGCCACTGCAACGTGGGAGTCACGTAGGGGCGGCCATCAATGATATAGGAGACGTGACAGAGGGGTGTGGCGTCGATGATCTGGTTAACCACATCTCGGTCGTAGTCGGCGCGACCTGGGTTCCGTACCAATTGGGTTATGGGGGTTGCCTTGAGATCGCCTTCTGGCATTTTTCGTTCCTTTGTCCGTGTTTAGGACGCTTGGCTGGTGTTCTCGGTTAATTGTTCTTGGCCTGTCCTTCTAGCTTGTCGAAATATAGCTTGGGTAGTTCCCGATAGTCGGTCATCAGTGAACCAAACCCCTCAATCACGTCATCCATTTTGTTGTCGCGCATGGCGAACCAATAAGTGGCAGTGTTAATAGCGATCACTGGTTTATTGAGCCATTTCTCTGCCTCGGCAGCCATCCGGGCCATGCCTAAGTTGGTGCCAACCTGCACCAGGACTTCAGCGTCGGATTCGTTCAACTCCCGCAGGCCGTCCATCATCTCTTTTTCGGTTGTCTGGGCAATGGCGGCCGGGCCGGGGCAACAGAGTCCCTTCAGGGCCACAACTTCAAATCCGCAGTCGTTGAAGAACAGTGTGACATTCTTGTCGGCCACCGGCCAATAGGGTGTGAGCACGCCAATCTTCTTGATGTCTCCGTAGCAGCGGATAGCGGCCTGGCAGGCGTCAGAACCCATGGCCACTCGCAATCCGGTCAGGCTAGTCATGTGGGCTTTCAACTCGTTGGCCCGTGTTAGTCCGCCCCAGAAAGTCTCCGATGACATACCCATGACCAAGTAGTCAGGGTTGCAGGTCATCACGCGTAGAATCGCGTTGTCCCACTCTAGGCGAATGGCGTCCATCAACTTGTTGAAATCTTCATCGCTGGTCAGCGGTTCGTCGGGCACCCAGATACGCGACATGTGATTGGTCACACCCCTGGGGCGCATCTCATCAAACTCGGGTTGGACCGATGTGTTGGTTGAGGGTGCAACGACTCCCCAATTGCCGCGCCATCCCAATTTGTCGGGCATCTCAAAACTCCTGCAAAATAGCGTGAGCCGCTGGTTTTTTTACTGAGTAATTAACTGGATTCCCAATACCGCTAAATTCTAGCAAGAATCAGACCATCCCGCCCAGACCCTCACATCTAGACACTTTCACTCGGACACTAGGCTCTAGCCA
>CAVODA010000131.1:0-4894 GCA_963694265.1 Dehalococcoidia bacterium | reverse complement strand
TCACCCAAACCGCCGCCGATCTCAATCTCGTAGTCGTTGAGCAGTGTGCGGCGTACTTTGCCGTCGTCGATCCCTTCGGGGATGGAAACGGTGGTCAGGGGGTTTAGACGATGACCTTCCTCGGCCAACAGGGTCAGTCCCAGAGCTTCTGCTCCGGCACGGAAACCGGCAGCCACTCTGGCGTGACGCTGGATCCGGTTGTCTAGACCCTCTTCCATCATCATGCGCAAGGACTCCCGCAGTGCGTAAGTCATGTTGATCGGCGAGGTGTGATGGTAGGCCCTGGTCTGGTTCCAGTAGGCCTCCAAGTCTTTCAGATTGAAGTAGAAGCTCTGCACCTTGGTCGGGCGTTTTACCACCACGTCCATAGCCGCAGTGCTCAGGCTGATGGGGGCCAATCCGGGAGGGGCTCCCAAGCACTTCTGGGTGGCGCTGTAGCAAACGTCGATGCCCCAGTCGTCCATCCGCATCTCGTGACCACCAAGGGAGGTCACTGCGTCAACAATAGCCAGTGCTCCGGCTTCATGAACGATCTCTGCCAATTCTTTGACGTCACTCAGCACGCCGGTGGACGTCTCAGCGTGGACCATGCCCACGGCCTTCATGGCAGGGAGCTTCTTGAGTTCGTCACGGAGAGCTTGGGGATCTACTGCTTTGCCCCAGGGAGTGTCCATCAAGTGAACCGTGGCTCCGCAGCGCTCTGCAATGTCGGCCAGGCGGATGCCAAAGTAGCCGTTACGACAGATAAGAACTTCATCTCCAGGCTCGATGATGTTGGCGCAGGCAGCTTCCATGGCGCCGGTGCCGGTGGATGAGATGGGCACCGTCATCTTGTTTTCAGTGTTAAAGACTATACGCAGCATGTCGCAAACGTCGTCCATCACCTGGAAGAACGCCGGGTCCAAGTGACCCATTACCGGACTTGCCATTGCTGCCAGCACACGGGGGTGCACACTGCTTGGTCCGGGTCCCAACAGCACCTTTTGAGGTGCGCTTAATTCGTTCATGTAGGAGCTAGTCAAATTCGATGACCTCCGGTCACTTGGACCTTGTGTTTATATCTAGATTTGGGCCGACAACGGCTTTAATAGGCTGGGCTAGGTTTAAAGGACTGCCGACGCGCCGCCGTCAAGGTTGACTGCGATGCCGGTCAGGTAGCTGGCGCGAGCGGATGCCAAGAAGGTGATGACGTCACCGGCTTCTTCAGGCTCTGCCACGCGGCCAATGGGCACCGAACGGGCCTGGGCCAGTTCGGAGTAGAAAGTGTCCAGAGACAGGTTGGGTTCCTTCTCAATACGGGCGTCGAACCGGCGCTGGTGCTGGCCACTCTTGACCAGACCGATGCAGACGGTGGTGACCAGGATGTTTTCTTTGGCCAGGTCCTTGGAAAGGCCCTTGGTAATGGCGATGCCGGCCGCACGGGAGATCGATGTGGGCATGGAGGAGGGGCCAGGGGTCCGACCACCCAGGTTGGTGACGTTGATGATCCGTCCGCCGCCGACCTTGCGCATCTCAGAGATGGACTCCTGCATCAGGCGGACCGCGGCCCAGACCTTCAGCTCAAAGTCGCCCTGCCAGTCCTCTTGGCTCACGTCTACAAAGGGCTTGGCCATGGATGAACCGGCGTTGTTGACGATGATGTCCACGCGGCCAAAATTGTCCACTGCGGTTTTAATCATCGTCTGGGCAGCACCGTCCGAAGTGATGTCCAAAGCCAGAGGAACTACCGAGCCCTCTGTCGCTGTTTTAATATCTTGTACTGCCTGGTCCAGCACCTCTTGACGGCGGGCCACAATGACAACATTGGCGCCCTCTTTGGCCATGCTCAGCGCTGCCGCTTTGCCTATTCCATCACTACCACCGGTGATGATTGCAACTTTGCCCTCTAGTCCCATGTCCATAGTGATATCTCCTGCTAATTTAACGAAAAGTTAAGCTAAACATAACCAGAGTCCACTCAGACATGGCTCTGGCGAATCGGCAGTAATTGTAGCACAAGGTTTTATGTCAGCTTACGTCTGGCCTAGCTTCGGGGATGAACCCTAAAACCGGCCAAGTTACCAGCCTAGATTTCCAGTCCTGAAGCTTTGGCGACTATGTCTATGTCCTTGTCGCCGCGTCCGCTTAGGCAGACCAGTACAATCTGGTCTTGCGCCAGTGTCTTCGCCAGCTCAACGGCGGCGGATACAGCGTGGGACGACTCCAAGGCAGGGATAATACCCTCTGTGCGGCAGAGCAGATGGAACGCCTCCAGAGCCTGGGCGTCGGTAACGTCTTTGTACTCGGCCCTTCCAGAGGCCTTCAAGTAACTGTGCTCCGGGCCAACTCCGGGGTAGTCCAACCCTGCGGAGATGCTGTGGGTCTCCATCACCTGACCGTGTTCGTCCTGGAGTAAGTAGGACATTGCCCCGTGCAGAACGCCGGGTCGTCCGGCGCTGAGGGTGGCAGAGTGCCGACCCGTTTCTATACCGTCGCCGCCGGCTTCCAAGCCGATTAGGCGCACATCTTCGTCGGGCACAAACGGATGGAACATTCCGATAGAATTGCTGCCGCCACCGACGCAGGCCAGCACATAGTCCGGCAACTTGCCCTCAATCTCCAATAGCTGGGCGCGGGCCTCACGACCGATGATCGTCTGGAAGTCGCGGACCATGACCGGGTAGGGATGCGGGCCAACCACGCTGCCAATCAGGTAGTGGGTGGTTTCCACGTTGGTCACCCAGTCTCGGATGGCCTCGTTAATGGCGTCCTTTAGGGTGCGTGTTCCAGATTCGACAGGGATGACCTCGGCCTCTAGTAGCTTCATGCGGAAGACGTTCAGCGACTGGCGTTTGATGTCTTCGCTGCCCATGTAGACGATGCATTCCAGCCCGAGCATGGCGCAGGCGGTGGCCGAGGCGACACCGTGCTGCCCGGCCCCGGTCTCGGCGATGATGCGTTTCTTGCCCATGTGCTGGGCCAATAATGCCTGGCCCAGGGCGTTGTTAATCTTGTGGGCTCCGGTGTGGGCCAGATCCTCACGTTTGAGGTAGATCTTGGCCCCGCCGCAGACACGGGTCAGGTTCTCAGCAAAATACAGAGCCGTGGGCCGCCCAGCGTAGTTATGGAGCAGATTGGCCAGCCGAGTCTGAAAAGCGTCGTCCTCTTTGGCGCTGATATAGGCTGCTTCAAGTTCTGACACCGCCGCCATCAGAGTCTCAGGGATAAATTTCCCGCCAAAGTCGCCAAATCGCCCTCGGTCGTCTGGAAAGCGGTTGGCCGCATTTTCATCTGCCATTGGTTTTACCTTCCTAATCCTTAAGCCGACTTGGCGGCAGCGTCTCTTGCGTTATCCAAGAATTCGCGTATTTTGAAGTGATCTTTGTTGCCGTCGGTTTCAACGCCGCTGGAAACGTCCACGCCCCAGGGTTGCACCGTGGTCATGGCTTCGGCCACGTTCTCTGGGGTCAGCCCGCCAGCCAGCAAGAATGGATGCCCAGCTTGAGACAATGAAGCGGCCACGCCCCAATTGAAGCCTTGGCCGGTGCCGCCTTGGATGCCCTCAACAAATCTGTCCAGGGTGACCAAATGTCCCAGTCCGCTGAACTCCTGCACCCTTGAGCCAGTCCCGGCGTCATCTTCTGCGGTGGCCGTTTCTGCCACGTGTACTACTTTGATCACATCGCAGCCCAGTTCACCGGCGTACTTCACGGTCTCTTGACCGCAGAGCTGGACCAAATCCAGGCCGCAATAGTCGATTATCCCAGAGACCTCTACCACCGTCTGATCAGCAAACAGCCCCACGATTCTGGGCGTCTTACCACCGGAAGCGCGGACACCGTCCACGATTACCTTTGCCTCTTGAGGAGTAATGCGGCGACGGCGTTCTGGCACGAAGACCATGCCAATATAATCGGCCCCTGCCTCGGCGGCCACCAATGCATCTTCCAGGTTGCGGATGCCGCAGATCTTTATCTTAATCTCTGAAGAATCCATGGCTAGGTTGTGGGTGCCTTCTGGCCAGTTAGCTCACGGACTTTTTCGCCGACATCGGTTGCGGTGACCAAGGCCTCACCGACCAACACCGCATTGACCCGGACTTTGTTCATCTGCCGTAGGTGGTCACGGGTGAAAATACCGCTCTCGCTGACGATCTGCTTGCCTCTAGGGACCAGCGGCGCGATGCGTTCGGTCACGCTCAAGTCGGTGGTGAAGGTGCGCAGGTCGCGGTTGTTGATACCAATAATCTCTGCGCCGGCGTCCACCGCAGTCTCAAGTTCAGCTTCGTCGTGGACCTCCACCAGGCACTGCATCCAGTGGGTCTGGGCGGCGTCCAACAGTTCTTTCAACTGGGCTGGCTCGAGAATGGCCACGATGAGTAGCATGGCATCGGCCCCAGCGGCTCTGGTTTCAATCACCTGATAGGGGTCAAAGATAAAGTCTTTGCGGATGACCGGCGCGCGTTGCGATGCTCCGGTCTCTTTTATCTGCTGCAACAAGCTAAGTTCGCCCTGAAATCGTAGGTCTGTTAGGCATGAGATGGCCGCCGCACCGTTGGCAGCATAGGTTTCAGCCAGCTTCAAATGGTCAAAGTCGGGCATCAGCAGACCTCGCGAGGGCGAGGCTTTCTTAACCTCGGCAATCAGCCGCACCCCGCCGCCCAACAGCGCACCAGACAAGTTCAGGGGCCGCGGCCGATCAGCGGCAGCCGATTCCAGTTCCGCCACTGGAATTTGTTTCTTGCTCTCCGCCAGCTCTATCCGCTTGGCGGCAACTATTTCATCGAGGATGTTTGGCATGTTTCTCTTTTCTCGAGCTTTGAAACCAGAACCGCATTATACGTGTTAGCGAGAACCGGGCGACGAGGCAAATTTAGGCACCCGACTGACTGACCTCAATCATGGATTCCATGCGG
>CAVODA010000130.1:0-4896 GCA_963694265.1 Dehalococcoidia bacterium | reverse complement strand
GTCACCACCATGGGCTCGGCCATCTTCAAGGACCGGGTTCCGGACATGGATTCCATTGTTGTGGAACGCATAAAAGCGGCCGGGGCAATCATCCTGGGCAAGACCAACACCCCGGAGTTTGGCCAGTCTGGCACCACCGAGAACAAGCTGGGCGAGCCCTGCCGCAACCCCTGGAACACTGACAGAACTCCGGGCGGTTCCAGCGGGGGAGCAGCCGCTGCATTGGCTGCGGGATTGTGCACGCTGTCGATGGGCACCGATGGCGGCGGCTCTGTGCGTATACCAGCCAGTTTCACCGGGTTGTTCGGCATTAAACCCACTCAAGGCCGGGTGCCCCGATTTGGCGGCTACGGCAGGCCCTCAGCCAACCATTTCTCCCAGTCGGGGCCGATCACACGGACGGTAGCCGACTCGGCCCTGCTGTTGCAGGTGATCGCCGGGCCAGACACTCGTGATATTACATCCATTCGTGAGACGGCTCCGGACTTCAGCGCTAATCTAAGCTCCGGGGTAAGTGGCATGCGTTTGGCCTGGAGCAGCGACCTAGGCTACGCGGCGGTTGACCCAGAGGTAGTGGATATCACCAAGCAGGCCGCCATGAAGTTCATCGGGTTAGGTGCCAACATGGATGATGCCAAGCTGAAGTTGGAAGACCCGTTTGAGACTTTCTGGAACATCTTCTCCACAGCGGCCTATACGTCTTACGGCCACCTGCTGGAGGAACACCGAAACGACTTGTCCGACATTGGGCTGATGTCCATTGAGCACGGCCAGCAGACCACCGGGGCAGACATGTCGCGCGCCATCTATGAGGTTGACCGCCTGGGACGACGCATGGAGGAGTTCTTCGACAACTTTGACTTGCTGCTGACGCCGACAATGGCCGTGCCAGCCTTCCCGATCGACCAGCGACCCAGTGTCATAGGCGGCAAGACCGTGGACCCGTTCTGGGGCTTCCTGCCATTCACCTACCCCATAAACATCAGCGGCCAGACCGCCGCCAGCATCCCCTGCGGCTACTCGTCAGACGGCATGCCGATAGGCCTACACATTATCGGCCCCAAGGGGTCAGAGGCCAAAGTCCTACAAGCCTGCGCCGCGTTCGAAGCAGCCAACCCGTGGGCGGGGGATAGGCCGGGGGTTAGTTAACGGGGAGAGAGGGTGGTTGCCTGTAAATCAATACTCTCTGGAATCTCACTAGCCTCGGGTTTCGTTCAATCCGATATTAGGCGATGAACTAAATTTTGCGATAATTATTCCCAATCCGGCCGCTATCAATAAGAACAACAAACCAAAGCCAACCTGGCCATCGTTGAAAAACCAAGCGCTTATTAAAAACGGTACCCCTGCTACGACGATAGGTACGACAATATTCAATTCAAAAACTACCTTCGATTTCCGTAAAATTTAACGGTTTTCCGATGCATGGCGCTTTTAGTGGGCGACAAAACTCCTTTTGATTTCGAGTATCGGAACCCATATGATCAACTAAAGACCTCTGATACAGGCAGGGGCGTGGCTATAAAAAAGATCCCGTGCTGGTGTACGCCTTTGTTTCGGAAAGATATGGGAAGAACCTATCGACCGCTGGCTGAGTTGGTCCAGCCATTCTCCTACCATTTCTTGTTCTTTTTTGTATCTTACTGGAACTAAACCTTCTTATATTTCAGCGTAGCGACGAAGAAAAAAGCAGGAAAATCAGCCATTTGAATCAATGGAAAATCTTTTGAATCTCCAAAATGTGGAACATCCACAATTTGGTCAATCTGGCTTCGGTTTTTTCCTTTGCGTAGTATTCATCACTCCATTCGGGAGGTGTCTTAATCAATTGAATGAATCGTTTCTCTTCTCGCTCCTCATTATCGAATGTTAAGACAGTGTGACCTTTATTTCCTTTCTCCGGTTGAGAGTAACGCTGAATCGCCAAGACCAGATGGAAGCCTAGGTATTTCCAAATGGTGTTGATTTCTTTAGGAATTTCATCTGAAGCTCGGCTTTTAAAGTACAACTCTTTATTGACGGACGTATAGACAATTTGGTGTTTTCTTTCAGAAATCCACTCGAATATCAACGAAATTATCCGGGACCGCTGTGGCCCGTCCATTCCTCTCCAGACTCCATTCCCGCTGTAAAAATCAGCCGTATGCAATCTGCTGTCCAGTGAAGTCACTTAGCGATTGAAGTAATCCGACCCACTCAGATTTGGTGAGATGCTTCCGCCGGTAATCAACGAGAATTCAAACCATCGTCGCAATTGGCTCGCTTCCAGTTCCGCTTTCATCAACGTAACAAAATTTCACTCAACCCTCAGCCATAAGCATAGCAAATCAATATTTTTGCTATTTTAGAATAACCAAAACAGCAGTATTATTTGCCTTTAATAAGGCTGAGGAATCTACGCCTACGCCTCCGCTATCTTCTGCTTTAGCAGCGGTATAACATCTTCGGCTACTCGTTGGCATTCTTCTACGTGAGGGAAGCCGGAGAGGATGAACTGGTCTACTCCTAGTTTGGAGTAGGTCAGGAGTATGTCGGTTACCTGCTCGGGGGTGCCGACGATGGCGGTGCCGCAGTTGACTCGCACCTCAGAAAGACCGTTCCACAGGTTGGGGGCCACTATGTGGTTGGGCGCTTCCTGAACTTGGGCGGCGGCTCCGACCATGGTTGTGCCGGTGACGGCTGCTTTGCGCTGTGCTTTAACCGCCGGGTCAGCGTGGTCAATCAACTCGTTGGCGGCTTTCCAGGCATCTTCCTCTTTGTCTCGCACTACCAAGTGGGTGCGTATGCCCAAGCTGGGAGTGCGACCCGACTTCTTGAACTCTTCCCGCACGGCGTCGAAGCGACCGCGCGAGTCTTCCAGCGGCTCGATCCAGTTCAGATGGACGTCGGCTTGGCGTCCTGAGAGGGCATTGGCCCTGGGCGATGCGCCACCCAGGTAAAACTGGGGAGGTGTTCCTTCGGGAATGGGGGAACAGTAGGCGTCCCGTAGGTTGTAGAAATCGCCCTTGAACTCCACTGGGCCGGGTTGGGTCCACAGCTTGCGGCAGGCGGCGATAAACTCCTCGGCACGTTCGTAGCGGGTGCTCTGGTCGGTGTACTCTCCGACCCGTTCAAAGTCGTTTCCAATACCACCGGGCACGATGTTGATATCGATTCGACCATTGGATATCTGGTGCAGGGCAGCGGCCATCTGGACGAACAATCCCAGAGCAATAAAGCCCGGTCTAACGGCGATGAGAAATCGAATGCGTTTACTCACTGCTGCCAGAGCCGTGGCCGTGGTCCAGGTCTCCGCCAGTGGTGCGTCTTCAGCGAAGAGACCATTGGCAAACCTGGTCGGAATCAGCAGGGAGTAATAGCCCAGGTCTTCGGCCGTCTGTACAACTTGCTTGAGGTAATCAAATGTCGGTGGTCGTTCTGCCCTAGCAGTCCCGGCCCGTGCGCCGTCGCCGTCGATGGGTATGAACCAGCTAAATAGAGTCTCGCCGTTGCCGTTGGTCACGTTGCGCCTCCGCCTTGGAGTGGGCTCAGGTACATCCTAGGGACGGTGGGTGGGGCGGTCAAGGGCTAGGTGGCCGCAGCATGGGTGGTCTTGGATAATCGGGGTTGGTTGTGAATGGGTTGGCCCTCATCTCCGACTAGGTCGAGAGTCTCGACTTCGTCGGACCTAACCTTCTCCCTTGCGAGGGAGAAGGGACTATTTTACTGCGCCCAGAAGGGGATTAACTATTCGTCGGTGGCTGGAGTCGGGGGTATTGGAGGGTGAGATGGGTTTTCTCTTTCTTCTTTCTCGTACCACATAATCATGACAATCCCGGCCGCCAATATGCTCATCATGTCGCCTGGCACCCATAGCACCAACCCGCCGATCTGTTGGTCGGTCAGGACTGACATATCAAAGGGCCGATAGACGTTTTCGTATTCCGAATAAATTACGGTCTTGGAGAAGGCGATCACCGCCCCCAACAAGGTGTTGGGCAAAACGATTAGACCAAGGTAAAGCACCCTTACGCCGTAGTGCACCCGGGAGCGGTGGGGCTTGGGATCGATGACCGCCCAGTAAAATATGAACCCGGAAGACATCATGGTTATGTGCATGAGGGCGTGGATGAATTCGTTGCGCAGCGCCAGGTTGAACCCGCCGGGTACCTGCCAGAGGTACAGCACACCCATGAAGATGGATACGCTGATGACCGGGTTGGTCAATTTGTCGTAGGCCGCACGCGCTAACGGATGTCGCACCGTGGGGCGGACGATGCCTTTTAACGCCCAAGGCGGCAATCCCCGGAGCAATGGAGTCAATGGCGCGCCGAGCAGGATCAGCAACGGTGCCAACATCCGCAGCAAGAAATGCTGCAGTTGGTGGAACGTCAGCATATGCTCCGACAGATTGTCCAACGGCGACTGCAGGGCAATGAAAATCAGGAATAGCCCCGTGAAGAAGGAAGCCTTCTGCCAGCGGCTGATGGGGTGGGTTGGACGGTTCCAATTGCTGAGACCGTTCAGGTACACGTAGGCGACCATAAGTATCAGCAGCGTGGACAGTGGGTTCCAGTTCCAGGCTGTGAAGGGGTTCTGGCCAGCTTCTATGCCGGCGTGCGCGTGCGCGGAAGGCACAACCCAAAGCAGTTGTAGAGCTGCCAACACTGGCAGAATCAGTAATATTTTCCTGGCTAATTTCATGCGCGGATAATCAAGACTTATGCCTGCCTTCTGCTCCATCTAAAACAGCATCGGAATTAACCGAAGCATCGGCAAGCAAGACGGCAGCGCGACGGCGATTCTCCCGCTTTACGCTCCAGAAAAGGTAGGCAATCCCAAGCATCATTACGCCAAAAATGGCGAAGAACACCAGGCTTCCGCTGGTGTAGCGCTTGAGTGCTGGCACTTGAATGT